>CAJWOB010000095.1 GCA_913043885.1 uncultured Spirochaetaceae bacterium
TGGACCTCCGCCTCCACGACGCTCCTTGACTTTTGGGTCACAACCGGCTCCGCCAAGCCGGCGTCCAACCCCTTCAAGCAGATTCTTACCAACTTCGCGGACGCCACGGGCCACCCGCCGCGGGGAGCAGGTCGGCCTGCTCACAGGACGCCAGCGTGGCCCCGAGCGCGGCAGCGTTGGCGTCACACACCCGTAATGCGTCGGCAGAGATGTCCGACGCGGCTACCGCCCAGTACGGGCGCTCCAGCGCCAGCGTTATCGCCAACGCTCCCGAGCCGGTGCCGAGGTCGAGAACCTGCAGCGGGCCGTCCGGTAGTGAGCTCAACGCGAGATCGATCAGCAGCTCGGTCTCCGGGCGCGGGATCAGAACCCGATCGTCGACCGCAAACCGGCGGCCGTAGAACTCCTTGAAGCCGCGGATGTAGGCGAGGGGCTCGCCGGCGCCGCGCCGCGCCACCAGCGCCTCGAGCCGTCGCGCCTGGGCGGGCGCCAGCGTCTCCGGCAGTGCCGCCAGCGTGCGCTCCTTGGCCTCGCCGCGCACGGTGGCGATCAGCAGCGTGGCATCGAGGAAGGGCGACTCGGCGCCGTGGCCTCCCACCGCCCGCAGCTGGGCCGCCGCCCACTGCAGCCAATCACGCACCGTGGCGTCGGGGGCGGGGTGGACGGGGGCCGAAGGTGCGCTGGTCAGGACGCTTCCGCCTCCAGATAGGTGGCACGGGCGCTGGCCTGGAGGGCTTCGATAACCTCGTCGAGGTTACCGAGCAGCACATCGTCGAGCTTGTAGAGGGTCAGATTTACCCGATGCTCGGTCAGCCGACCCTGCGGGAAGTTGTAGGTACGGATCCGCTCGGATCGGTCGCCGGAGCCCACCTGGCTACGCCGCGCTTCGGCACGCTCGCGATGCTGCTTCTCCTCTTCGGCCTCCAGCAGCCGAGCGCGCAGCACCCGCATGGCCTTGGCGCGGTTCTTGTGCTGCGACTTCTCGTCCTGGCAGGTCACCACCACGCCGGTGGGCACATGGGTGATGCGTACCGCCGAATCGGTGGTGTTCACGCTCTGGCCGCCGGGGCCGGAGGAGCGGAACACGTCGATGCGCAGATCCTCGTTCCTGACCTCGATGTCGGCCTCTTCCGCCTCTGGCATCACCGCCACGGTAACCGCCGACGTGTGGATGCGCCCCGCCGACTCGGTTACCGGCACGCGCTGCACCCGATGCACGCCGCTCTCGTAGCGCAGGTGCTCGAAAACATCGGTCCCGGCCACGGAGAACACCAGCTCCTTGAAGCCACCGATCTCGGTGGGGCTGCTCGAGAGCACCTCGACCTTCCAGCGATTGAGATCCGCATACTTGCTGTACATCCGAAACAAGTCGCTGGCGAACAGCGCCGCCTCGTCGCCGCCAGTGCCGGCGCGGATCTCCATGATGATGTTCTTGCGGTCGCGCGGGTCCTTGGGAATCAACAGGATGCGGAGACGCTCCACCAGCTCCTGCCGCCGCGCCGACAGCGTCGCCAGCTCCTCCTTGGCCAGCGCCGCCAGCTCGCCGCCGTCATCGGCACCGGTTTCGCCGATGAGCTCCGCGGCGTCGGCCAGCTGTCGATCCAGCTGATCCAACTCCCGTTTGCCCGCCGCGATCTCCTGCAGACTGGCGTGCTCCTGTAGCAGTGCCTTGCTGCGCTGTTGATCCTTGAACAGATCCGGATCGGCCAGTTGCTGCTCGACATCCTGAAAGCGCGCTACCGCCGCCTCCAGATTGCGGAAGATCGGGTCGCGGTCGCTGTCGCTACGGTCGCTCATGGCGTTGGCACGTCCCGTGGCAGGAACGGCGGCTCATCGGCGCTCTGCACCACCGCCGGCGCCATCGGCTCGCGGCCGACCAGGAAGCCGAACACGCTGCCACAGATGCCGCCGGCGATGTGGGCAAACTGCGAGATCGAGTCGGTGTCGAAAGCGGTTACCACCTCGCGCGCAACGTAGATGAGGAGCACCAGGATGAACGTCAGCGGTATCTCCCGCGCGCGGATGTTGGTGAAGCTGCTGAGCAGAATCATCATGAACGCGACACCGCTGGCTCCCATCAGCCCGTCGGGAAGAAACAGCACGTTGAGGATGCCAGTTGCCAAGGCCGTTACCAGCACCATGCCGAGCAGCAGCGCGGAACCGTACTTCTCTTCCAGGATGGGACCGATCAGCAGGATGAGCGAGAAGTTGGCGAGCAGATGGGTGGCATCGGCGTGACCGACCACGTGCGATATCAGCCGAACGTAGCTCAGCAGCGACCCCGCCTCGAAGGAAGGCAGCACGGCGAAGTACTGGCGTGAGAACCCGTTGAACAGCTGATCCAGAATCAGGACCACCACGGCCAAGACGGCGTAGGTGAGCACGACGGGTGCGTTGTAGCGGATTCTCACGACTCTCGGCCCCTATTTGCCTTCGATTGCCGCCAGCACGCGTTCGGTGCCTTCCGCCGCCGACGCCTCGTCGACCGCCTCCAACCGCAAGCGCAGCAGCGGTTCGGTATTGCTCGGCCGCACGTTGAACCAGAATCGATCGTAGCTCACCGAGATGCCGTCCAATTCCTCCTGCTCGGCGTCGGCGAACGTGGTACGAACGCGCTCGAGCACCTCGGCAACGGGCTGATCATCCCGAAGAGTCACGTTGTGCTCCCCGCGCTGAATGTAGCGTTGCCGCAGCGGGGCTACCAACTCGCCGAGCGACGCTCCCGACCGCCGCAGCAGCCGCATGAGGACGGCAAGCGCGAAGATCGACGACTCGGTGGTGAGTGTGTCGTCGACCCTGAAGTAGACATGCCCCGAGGCCTCGTTGCCGTAGAGGGCATCGTGGGCGGCCATCTGATCATAGAGATGGGTGTAGCCAACCTTGGACTTCACCGGGACCCCGCCAGCCTGTTCTATCTCCTCGGCGAACACCCGGGACGAGATGAGGTCGTAGACAATCGCCCCGCCTGCACTCTCGTTCAGCAGCTCCCGAGCGATCAGCGCGCCTGCAAACGAGCTGGACACCACCTCGGCACGATCATCGACGAAGATAACTCGATCTCCGTCGCCGTCGAGGATGCAGCCGAGCTCTGCGCCGTGCTCCCGAATGCCTTCGCACACCGCCCGCTGGCTGGCCTCCTCCAGCGGGTTGGGAACGTGCGCCGGGAACGAGCCGTCCGGCTCGGCGTTCAGGAATTCCGCATCCAGATCTAGCAACGCGCACGCCCTGCGCACCAGCTCACCGGCGGAGCCATTCGATGCGTCGATGACCACCTTGGTGCCACGCACGCTCGACAGCGCCTGGTCGGCGTCTAGCAGCGGCGTGCAAGCGAATCGCACGTAGTCGTCCAGCGCTTCGTCCCGGGAGCCGCTATCGAGCTGCGGCTCTGGAAGGTCCTCGGGGAGCGGTGTGTCGTCGGCGGCTACCGCCGCCTCGATCGCGGACAGCCCCTTGGCGTAGCTGACCGAACCGCCGACACCGTCGTAGAGCTTGAAACCGTGGTAGCGCGGCGGGTTGTGTGATGCGGTGGTCATGAATCCGGCATCGTACCCGCGCGTCAGCTGCAGATAGTGCAGACACGGTGTGCTGACCAGCCCGACGCCGGCGACCTGCGCGCCGGTGGAGCGCACCCCCGCGCTGAAGGCGCGATAGAGGCTGGCCGAGTGGGTGCGGGCGTCGTGCCCGCCGAGGACCCGTTTCGCGCCCATGTGGTCGCCGAACGCGCGGCCGGCTCGATACGCAAGCACCTCGTCGATGCCCTCGCCGTAGATGGCGCGGATGTCGTAAGCGTGAAATGCACTCATGCGTGATGTGCTTCCTCCCATTCCTGGGTAACCGCCGTCTGCTCGGCGGCGTTGGCCTCAAGCTCGCGCTTGAGCGCCCGGGAGCGGCTACCGTCGCGCAGCACGTCTGGCCGGCCTAGCTCCTCGTGAATCTCGGCGGCGCGAGCCTCCAGTCGTTCCAGCGACCGCATCAGCTCCTCCTCGCGCGCGGCCGAGCGGCGCCCAGACCGCCGGCGGCTGCCATTCCCACTGCTAGTGGCTCGGTCCCCGGCGACCCGACCGGCGGCGCCGGCCGGCGGATCTCCGCCACCAGTGTCGCCCAGCTCCTGCTCGCGCTTCCAGGTGTAGTACTCCCAGTCGCCGGGGTAGAGACGCACGCCGCTGTCGTCGACACGCACCACCTTGCTGGCCAGCTTGGCGTTGAAGTACTCATCGTGGCTGATGAACAGCATGCTGCCCTCGTAGTGGGAAAGGGCGTCGGCGAGCACGGCGATGGCACTCAGATCGAGGTGACTGGTCGGCTCGTCGAGCAGCAGTAGATTGGTGGGGCTCAGCAGCAGCCGCACCAGCGCCACCCGCGACCGCTCGCCGCCGCTGAGCACCCCCAACTGCTTGTACACCTCGTCACCGCGGAACAAGAACGCGCCCAGCAGGCTGCGCACGTGCGGCACCATGTCACGGGGCGCCAGCGCCTCGGTCAGCTCCAGCACCGACCGCGACCCGGCCAGGTCGGCGACCAGCGAGCTGCCGCCCAGCACCGAGCCGCCGGCTTCGGTCCCGCGCCCGCCGGCGGCATCGGTCTGGACCGCACCTACCTGGGTGGTACCGCCGCCCTCTGGTGTGAAGTAGCCGACCTCGACACTGGTGCCGAATCGGACGCTGCCACCGTGCGCCGGCACCGCCCCGACCAGTGCGCGCAAGAGGGTGGATTTGCCTACCCCATTGCTCCCTACCAGGGCCAGCCGATCGCCGCGTTCCACCGCCACGCTGACCTCCGAGAGCACGCGGCGCTCCCCGTAGCTGACGCTCAGCTCCTCGGCTGCCACTACCACCCGCCCACTGCGTGGCGCCGGCGGGAAGTGAAAGGCAACCTTGGACTGCACCGGTGGCGGCTCCAGGCGGGGAAGCCGCTCAAGATACTTCACCCGGCTCTGTACCATCCGCGCCTTGGATGCGTTCGCCCGGTACTTGCGCACGAAGCTCTCGATTCGGGCGATCTCTTGCTGCTGCTCCTCGTAGCGCCGGGCCATCTCATCCAGCTCCGCCTGGCGGCGTTCCAGATAGGTACTGAACGAGCACGGGTAGCGGGTCAGAGAGCCACGATAGACCTCGACCACCTCATCGCAGGTGCGATCCAGGAGCTCCCGATCGTGGGCGACGATAGCGTATGCGCCCTCGTAGTCCCGCAGGTAGCGCTCCAGCCACTGCCGGGCGTCGAGGTCCAGATAGTTGGAGGGCTCGTCGAGGAGCAGGATGTCGGCGCGGCGCAGCAGCACCCGGCCGAGCGCGATGCGCATCTGCCAGCCGGATGAGAATTCGGTGCATTCGCGCGCGGCGTCGTCGCCGGCAAACCCCAGACCGGAGAGCACCTCGGCCAGGGCCACCTCACGTTCCCGCTCGCCGTCGGTGCCCACCACATCGACCAACTCCTGGTAGCGGACGAGCAGCCCTTCGATCTTCGCCTCGTCTCGCTCTTCGACGAGCCGGTCTTCGACCCTGCGCAGCTCGCTCTCGAGAGCCAGTTGCTCCTCGAACGCGCGGCGCAGCTCGTCGCCGACGCAGCCGTCGGCCGGCCCGACCCCGGACTGAGGCAGGTACGCCACCCGCGTGCTGCTAGCGACGTTGACGCTGCCGCTGTCGGGTCGGTTCAGCCCGGCAGCGATCCGCAGCAGGGTGGACTTGCCGCTGCCGTTGGCACCGCACAGCGCGATGCGGGCACCGGGCTGGATACTGAGGGATGCCGCGTCCAACACCACTTGCTCGCCGTAGGCGACGGACACGGAGGCAACCGTGAGCATACTCGTCGACCGCTACGAGTCGAAGGCGAAGTAGATCACCAGGGCGGACCGGCTCGCGCCGTCGACGATCAGATCCTCGCTCGGGTCCCCCGCCACCACCATCCTCACGCCGGCAGGGTCGTAGGCGAACAATGCGTTGAGCTCGCTGACGTCGTCGCCGTTGCCCCGGCCGGCGAAGGAGAAGGTCAGCACGCCGTCAAAGCGCTCCCTCATGCCGGGCGCCATGTGATAGCGGAAGTCCAGCTCCCCGGTGGGCTGCGAGCCAGCCGGTAAGAGCCGGGGCTGCAGGGCCTGCGCCCCCTTCCAGGAGAAGGTGCGGTCGTCACGCAGGGTGATGGTCCCGTACGCGCTGCTAGTCAATGTGCTGGCGCGCCGCATCAGGTCCGCGTAGAGCACATCCCGCCGGGCGCGCTCGGCGGCAATCAGGTCCGACAGCGGTACTCCCAGGTCCACGAACACAGGCGTAACTAATCGCCCTTCGCTGGTGTAGGACAGCGACAGACGGCCGCCCGGCAGAACCGTCAGACGCGGATCGGTGCCAACCTCGCTCGCGCCAGGCGCGGCGGTTACCGTCACCCCCCTGAGAATGTAGAGGCCCTCCCCGCGGCGCTCGATCTGCTCGTAGCGGAAATCGACGCTCGACTCTTCCAGACGTAGCTCGAGGATCTGTTGCCCCGCACGCGGAAACAGGCCTATCTCTGGTCGCATGCGCCGCAGGTGGATTCGGCCACTGGCCACCATGTCGCGGAAGTACTCTGGCCGCCACGTGGTAGCAAGCACACGATCGAGTAGCGGGTCGGCATCGCGCAGGCGCGCGACGTCCGCCGCCGGGTCGCCGCTGCTCTCGAACACCGGCAGGAACTCGCCAAAGGTGAAGCCAGACGTCCCGTCTTCGGTGAGAACTTCGTACCAGTAGTTCTCGTACTCACCGACCGACGCCTGCTGCGCGCTCCGCCCGATGATCTTCACTGCCTCTGCCTCGCGCAGCTGATAGACGATGGTTGCCGTCGCGCTCGACTCGGCACGAACTGGCAGGCTGTTCCTGTCGGCGTAGCCGTAGGTGGCAGCCAGTGGCGCGTAGGAATCGGCGAACAGGTCCGCTTCGGCTTGGGTGGCAAAGATGCGCGCGCGCCAGCGCTGCAGTGAGGGCAGCTGCCGCACGTCGGTGCGCTCGCCGGCGCGGCTGAGGGTCACCACGCGATAGGTATCCTCGATTTCCGACTCGGCCATAACGACCAGCCGCTCCGCCGCCGCAAACGCCTCGCCTCCACCCACCACGCTCTCTACCAGCGCCACGCCATAGCCGATCGGCTGCGGCGAACACGCGCTGAGCGCCAGCGCGATGGCGACAAGGGACAGGACGCCGCTACGGGGCAGCGCCCGCGGCCGGGTCGGCGGCGGCATCCTGGTCGGCGGCGGCGTCATTCGGCGCAATGACCACCACCACCCGTCCCTCCCGTAGGAGTTGGTGATTGGTGGGATCGGCAAGCAGCGTGCGCGCCGCCTGGTTGGGGATGATGATATCCGTATCCAGCTCACCGTAGAGGCCTCGTGCCATTACCTGCAGCGGCAGCACGCCGATGCGAGGAAGGTAAGACGTGTCGTCAAGTCGCTGCGCGTAGCGCACCATACCCCAGCGGCGGAGCGCCTCGGGCGCCACCATAGTGCTGGAGTAGAAGATGTCGAGGTCTGCATCATACACCGTCGGCAGCAGCGCCGGCTGCAGTGGCCGATCGCCGAGCTTGGCACGCGCCGGTAGCTCACCTGCGACGAAGATCAACACCCCGGTAAACGACCGCGATGGGTGGAATCCAAGTACCGTACGCGGCTCGGTAGTACGGGTGTGCGAGACGAACAGATCGATGAGCGGCCGGCCGTCGGGCAGCGCCAAACCTTGACTTGTCAGTGGATAGCGATATTCGGTGCGCAGCGCGGCGAGGCGCCGGTCGAGGGTGGCCAGGTACAATTGCGGCCGCGCCGCGAACGACGCCAGCTGCTCGAAGAGGCGCGAGTCGACGGCGATGGCGTCGCCAATGGTCCGCTCCGAATCCAACGGGTAGTCCGCTGCGAACACCTGGAACTGTGCTGGCGCCGCAGCCGCAGCCCGGCGGGCGGCGCGTGCACGTGCGGCCGGGAACGACAGCTGGCTGTCCAGTGGAGTAAGCGCCGCCACCACCACCGAGGCGGCCTCATGATCGACCCACACCTCCACACCGCTGGCGGTGTTCTCCTGGGCACTCGCCCATCCGCCTCCTACCAGCAGGGCGGCTAGCGCCAGGCGGGGTGCCGTCGAGACGGTGCTCCTCCGCCCGATCGCTGGCACTACGCTTCCACTCCTGCTGCTGCCCGCTGGCGCTCCTGCGCGGCAGCCC
>CAJWOB010000096.1 GCA_913043885.1 uncultured Spirochaetaceae bacterium
AAGCTGGTGGACTGGCCCACGGCGGGCGAGCTGGGCGCCGAGAATCCTCTCGAGCGCCGGCTGGCGGAGCTGTCGGCCCAGGACCCGGTGGCGGCGGCGGTGGCCAAGGCGGCCATCAACGAGGAAGCGGGCGCGCTGCAGATGGCACAGGTGCAGTGGGAGCGGGTTCTGGAGGAGAACCCGTTCCACTCCCAGGCGAACCAGGAGATCGGCAGACTGCGCACGGCACAGCAGCTGGCCAACGCCGCCGAGCTGGGCGAGCAGACCCTGCGCACCCTGCAGACGTTGGGCCCCGAGCCGGCGCGCCAGAGCTTCAGCCAGGTGGTGCAGATCTACGAGCGAATCTTGAGCAGCAATCCCGGCCATACCGTGGCAAGCAAGGCGCTGCGCGAGCTGCGTGCCGCTTTCGACGCCGCCAGCGGAGCTGCAGCGGGAAAGAAACCACCAATCACGATTCGCAGCCTCAACGTCAACAATCTGTTTCCGTCGCTGATGCAGACCTATCGGACCAACCCGGTGGGCGTCCTGGAGGTGGTAAACGAGCTCGACGCTCCGGTCACCGACCTCACCGCCTCGCTGAGTCTGCGGCGATACACCGACTTTCCGACCGATACCGAGACTGTCGCGCGGATCGCGCCGGGGGAATCGGCCACCCTCGATCTCAGGGTAATCCTCAACGACAGCGTGTTCGACGTGCAGGAGCACCTGCCGGTGCAGGCGCAGGTGGCGGTCCGTTATGTGGTGGAGGGCGAGCAGCAGGAGGTGCTGCGCGCCATACCGGTGACGCTGCAGAGCCGCACTGCCCTCATCTGGGACGAGTCGGCCAAGCTATCGTCGTTTATTACCCCCAACGAGAGCAGCGTCACCGCCTTTGCCCACCGGGTTTCGCGGGTGGACGAGGCGCTGGACGTGTATCGCCTCTCGGACAAACTGTTCCAGGCGATGCGCGTGTGCGACGCGGTGGGTACCCACAGCGTCCACTACATCGAGGATCCGGAGTCGCCTATCGCCAACATCCTGGGTAACAGCGAATGGGTAGACGCGGTGCGCTTCCCGCGTACCACGCTCCTGATCCAGTCCGGCGACTGCGACGACACCACCGCGCTGCTGGCCTCGCTGCTCAAGTCGATCGGAATCCGCACGGCCATCCTTACGTCGCCGGGACACGTCTTCATGGCGTTCGATTCCGGCGAGCCGGAGGAGAACCTGTTGCTGTTCCAGTCGCTGCAGCTGGAGGCGGTGGCGCGGGATGGTCGCGTGTGGATCCCAGTGGAGACCACCGTGCTCGGCGACGGCTTACTGGCGGCGTGGTTGGAGGGGTCGCGGCTGTTGCGTGCCCACACCGAGCGCGGCGAGATCGAGTTCATTCCGGTGCACGAGGTGCGTCAGGAGTATCCGCCGCTGTCGCTGCCGGGGAGCACCTTCAATGTCGTCGAGCCGGTAACGGCCGCCATCGACGAGCTGTTCGACGAATCGGTGGTGGGCGTGGTGGAGCGCATGTATGACAACGGCCTCAGCTCGCTGCAGCAGCGGCTGGCCAGTCGTAGCGGCAGCGACGCACTGAAGATCCGCAACCAGATCGGTATCCTCCATGCCCGTTTTGGCGAGGAGGCGTAGGCAGAGCAAACCTTCCGCGACACCATCGCCGCCAGCCCCGACTTCATCCCCGCGTACGTCAATCTGGCCAACCTGCGGCACAGCTCCGGCGATTATCGTGGCGCCATCGAGGTGCTCGGGGACGCGCTGGGCCGACGGCCCGATTCGGTCTACCTGAATCTGGCGATGGCACGCAGCCACTACCAGAGTGGTGACGCCCGCAGCGCCGGGCGGTTCTTCCAGGTGGTGCGACAGCGGGCGCCGATCCTCGCATCCCGCTACTCCTACATCGAGGATGCCTCCGCCGACGGCGGCGTCGTTCGGGCCGGTGCGCCCGGCGCGGCGGATCCGCTTATCTGGGCGGCGGATTTCGATTGATCAGGCCAGGTAGGCGATGGTCTGCGGACCCTCGGGCAGCACACACAGGCGGCGCGGCTGCAGCTGTGCCACGGTACCCTCGATGGAGCGGGTAGCGGTCAGCAGCGCGCTCTCGATCTGGCTATCGCTGAGCCCGTCGCTGTACACGTAGACCGCTACACGCTGCTGGATCTGCGCCTGAATCTGCACCTGCCACTGATCCTGCGCGGCGAACCCCGGCGCCCCCACCGTTTCCAACACCCGGGCTGGCGAACCGGCCTCCGCCAGCAACTGCCCGTACTTGCCGTGGTCGGGTAGCCCGTCCGCGCACTCGGCGGCCATGACGATGGCGCCGCCGTCGCGCGCCACGCCGGCAGCCGCCTTCATCCCCTTGACCGTTTGATAGAGGTTCTGGTCGAGCGGGTAGCCACTGTTGGTGGTGATGACCGCGTCGTAGGGCTCGGCAACCGGCACCATTGCGCTCTCCCGCACCGCAGCGCAGCCGGCCGCGTGGGCGGCGCCCAGCTCGCCGGCGAACACCCCGGTGATCTGCCGGTCGGCGTTGAGGCTGACGTTCAGGAGAAACAACTGCTCCAGGCAGCGAGCCACCTCCTGCATCTCCTCCCAGATCGGGTTGCCTTCGGTAATACCCCAGGTCGCCTGCGGGTGGGCGATCATGTCGAAGCCGTGGTTGGTAACCACGCTCTCGTGGCCGGCCAGCGCCGGCAGTGCCCCCTTGGGGCCGCCGCTGAAGCCAGCAAAGAAGTGGGGCTCGATGAAACCGGTGAAGATTACGAGGTCGGCTTCGACCACCCGCCGATTGAGGCGAACCGGGTTGCCGCGGGAGGTGGTGAGCAGCGGGACCAGGTTGGCATCGTCCCACGCATCGTGCTGCAGGCAGCGATAGCGCGCCACAATCGGGGTGCCATCCAGGCACGCGCCCAGCAGCGCCCACAGCTCGGCGTCGGTCTGTGGGCGGTGGGTACCCAGCGCATTGATGAGGGTGATGTCGTCGCTGGCCACACCGGCCAGCTTCAGCTCATCGAGCACCACCGGCAGGATGCGGTCGTTGGGGGTGGCGCGGGTGATGTCGCTGTGGGTGACGACTACCCGGCGCCGCCCGGCCGCCAGCTGGCGCAGCGACGGACCGGAGATCGGCGCCCGCATCGCCTGGCGCAGCGCTGCCGGTTCGTCCGGCAACCCCGCTACGTACGTGGGGCGCACCACGTCGGCCCGGTCGGGGAGGGTTACCCGCAGCCCGTTGCGGCCGTAGGCAAGGTCGACGTTCACTATCCCGGCTTGTCCTGCAGCCGCTGCGCCTCCACGCGGCTACCCAGGTACTGCGAGTCGTAGGCCTGCTGCGACGAGGTGAACGGTCCGAGACCCTCGATGCCGTGCCAGTCCCACTCGACGCTCATCGGGTTGGGGAGCCCGGTCTCGCGCTCGCGCTGGGCGATGTAGGCCTCCATGCGCTCCCTGAGCGCCGCCACCACCTCGGGCCGCTCCTCGGCGACGTTGTGGTTCTCTGCCGGGTCGGTGACCAGGTCGTAGAGCTCCACCTCGGGCTTGAAGTGGAAGTCCGGCTCCAACGCGATGATCAGCTTCCAGTGCGGGGTGCGCCAGCCGTGCTTGCGCATCCAGGTGCACTCGGCGATGTAGTACTCCGACGCCAGCGACGGCACCTCGCCACCGATCATCGGCAGCAACGACCGGCCGTCGAAGTGGTCGGCGCCAGGATCGTCGATGCCGGCCAGCTGGAGCAGTGTCGGCACCAGATCCTCGTGACGGTTGTAGCCCGCTATCCGCGCACCGGCCGGCAGTTTCGCGGGGAAGCGGAGCACCAACGGCACGTGCAGCGTCACGTCGTAGATACCGTGGTGGTCGAACCAGCACTCGTGATCGTAGAGGGTCTCGCCGTGGTCGCCGTTGAGCACGATGATGGTGTCGTCGAGCACCCCTCGGCTGCTGAGCGGCTCGAGGATGTTCTGAATCGCGGCGTCCATGTAGGCGATGGCGCCATCGTATTGGGCGACGACGTAGTCCTTGTCCGAGATACCCTCCGGCAGCCACGAGGCGAAGTAGTCGCGGAACGGCTTGAACTCCATGACGGGATCCATCGATCGGTTCGCCGGGTCGCACTCGTCGCCGTGGTAGAATAACCGCTCGAACGGCGCTGGCGGCAGGTAGGGGGAGTGCGGGTCCATGTGGCGCAGGAACAGCAGAAACGGGTCGCTGCCGTCGAGCAGGCGCTGCAGCTCGGGAAGCGCCACGTCATTGAGGTTCTGCGCCTTCGGACACCGCCCGGTCTCGGCGTTCCACGCCTCGTATTCCAGATAGGTGTCGAAGCCACGCGAGGCCGGGTTGTTGGGGAAGCCGATGCAGGTGCTGGTGTAGCCGGCGTCGCGGAGGATCTCCGGCAGCATCCGCACCCGTTCGCCCAACGGGCCCTTGTGGCGCAGCCCAACCACCCGGCTGCTGAAGCAGTCCAGCCCGCTCAACATCGCCGTGTAGGCCGGGGTGGTGGGCACCACCGTCGAATAGGTGAGCTCGAACAGGACCGCATCTGCGGCGAGCTTGTCGATGTGGGGGCTGGTCAGACGGCTGTAGCCATAGCAGCTCATGTGGTCGGCGAGCAGTGAATCGACGCCGATGAGCAGGATGTTGGGCCTCGCACTTCTTGATGCCACGTCGCGCGAGTGTAGGAGCTGGCTCGTCGCACAGCAACGACGATGCTACGCTCTGGCGGTGGACGTCGTATTCCTTATTGGACGGTTACTTAGCAGCGTGATCCTGCTATTCATGGGTCTCGGCTACATCATGAACAGGAAGGAGCTGGTCACCTACGCCGCCAGACGCGGCGCCCCAGCAGCGGCGCTGGCGGTGCCGCTCGCCGGACTGATGCTGGTGCTGGGAGCGGTGTCGGTGTCGCTGGGGATCTACGCCTCTGTCGGCCTGATTCTCTGGGTGGTGTTCCTGGTGGTCAGCGCGCTCATCGTCCACCTACCGCGGCCGTCGGATGACGGGCAGGAGCGGACGAGCGAAATGGTGCACTTCATGAAGGACATGACATTGGCGGGACTGGCGCTGACGCTGCTGCCGAGCGCCCAGCAGGCCTGGCCGCTGGCACTCAATATCGGCGTCTAGTCGCCCGAGGAGGGCGTCCCGGTGCGGTTGCGTCGGAACAACCTGCTGATCAGCGAGAGCGCGGCTCCCCCAAGCAGCACCCAGCCGGCGAACCTGCTCACACCCGAGATGACGCTGGCGATGGGTCCATATAACAGGTAGACGCCGGCGGCTGTGGCGAGGCTCAGGAAACCGGTGGACTTGTCACCCTTGCGCGAGAACAGGTTGTACAGGCCCAACCCGGCTGCCACGACGATAATCGGCCATTCCAGCCACGGCAGCACGCCTCCTGCGAGCAGCAGCACCACCCCGCCTCCCGCCAGCACCACCGGCGTCGAGGCGTTCTTGACGAGAGCATTCCGTTCCATCCGTTCCAAGATACGTATGGCGGCGGAGGGTCGGCCATCCTTTTCGCGCCGGCGCTGGCGGGCCGATGCCTGAGCTCCCGGAGGTGGAGACGACCATGCGCGGGCTGCTCCGCTACTTGCCAGGCAAGACCATTGCCGAGGTGGTGGTGCGCGATGCCCGGCTGCGCTGGCCGGTACCCGGCGAGCTGCCCGAGCGCCTGCGCGGCGCGGCAGTCGAGGGGCTCTCCCGGCGGGCGAAGTACATCCTGATCCAGGTCACCGGTGGCACCCTGCTGCTCCACCTCGGCATGTCGGGCCGCGTCAGCATGCTCACCCCGGAGGGGGCGCGACAGGTCGGCCCCCATGACCACGTCGACATCCGCCTCAGCACCGGGGAGGTGATGCGACTCACCGATCCGCGGCGCTTTGGCTGCCTGCTGTGGGTCGAAGGTGCTATCAGCGAGCATCCCCTGCTCCGCCACCTCGGGCGGGAGCCTCTAGAGGCGGGGTTCGATGGCGACTACCTCTTCGCCCGCAGCCGCGGCCACAGGGTAGCGGTCAAGACGTTCCTGATGGATGCCAAGGTCGTGGTCGGCGTCGGCAACATCTACGCGAGCGAGGCGCTGTTCGCTGCGCAGATCCGCCCGCTGCGTGCGGCCGGTCGCATATCGCGACAGCGCTACGGTCGTCTGGCGGACGCGGTCACGGTAACGCTGCAGGCAGCGATTGGCGCGGGCGGCACCACACTACGCGACTTTCAGGACCAGGATGGGCAGCTCGGCTACTTCTCCCTGCAACTGGCCGTGTATGGCCGGGTCGGCGAGCACTGCACCCGGTGCGGCGGCGTCATCCGCTCGGCGCGGGTGGGACAGCGCAGCACTTTCTGGTGCCCGCGATGCCAGCACTAGGCGGCCAGCTGGCGCAGCAGCTCGGCGACCTCGCCGGTAATGGTCTCCAGCATCCGCTTGCCCTCCTCGGGCGTCGCCTCGGACGGCTCGTCGGTCCAACCGCCACCATGCTGCCAGGCGCCGGCCACCCGTGCGCCAAAGCTCTTGGGGAAGCGACCGTCGTCGAAGGTGCCGCCGCGCTTCACTCGCTTGAGCGCACTCTGGTCGACCAGGTCGGGGCGGACGGCCAGTACCAGGCCGGTTTCGAAGCGGCCGGCATGGCCGGGTATCTGCTCCGACGGCAGCCCAGAGTCGGCCACCAACGCGGCCCGGGCAATGTCCCAGTACGACTGCGCGATGATGGTCAGCTCTTCGGCGTAGTGGGTGACATTGCGCGCCACGAGGTCGTTGCCCGCCTCGTTGCCGCCGTGGCCGTTGATGATGGCGATGCGACGGAAGCCGCTGAGTTGCAGCGACTCGACGATCGAGGTCACGGCCGCATTGTACACTTCACTACTGAGAGTGAGCACACCGGGGAACGGCCGGTGGTGAACGGAATCGCCGAACATCAATGTGGGCACCACCACCATCTGCCGCCGGTCGCTCGAACCTGGTGCTGCCATCGACGCCGCCCGCGAGACCACCGTTTCGCACAGGAGAGTGTCGGTAACCACCGGCAGGTGGGGTCCGTGCTGCTCGATTGATGCGGTGGGCAGAATGGCGACGGCCTCTGGGGCCACTTCTTTCACGCGGTCGCGGGTCATCTCGGCCAGTAGCACGCTCACGCAGACATCTTAGACTGTGGCGCGCGTACGTGCTCCTGCCGGCGCTGCCAGTCCTGTGGGCGGCGTGCGACTCGCCGCGTCGCTACGGCGCCAGCACCGGCATCGGCGCCGGCCCCCGTCCGGCACCTCTGCTCCAGCACCGGCCGCCTACCCTCGAGCTGACGTTCGTCGGCGACATCATGGCCCACACGCCCCACCAACGGATGCCGGCCCCGGAGCTGATCTACCGCGAGGTGTCTGGGGTGCTGCAGTCCGACGACCTTACCTTTGCCAATCTCGAGTTCCCCATCGACGACGCAGCGCCGCAGGCTACCTATCCCAGTTTCAACGCCCACAGTCCCTTCGCCCGCGCCGCAGTCGAGGCCGGGGTCGACGTGCTGTCGGTGGCCAACAACCACTCGTTCGACCAGGGATTGCCCGGCGTGGTGGGCACCCGGCGGGCGCTGGCGGCGATAACCGGCCAGGTGGGCCGCCCGTGGATATCGGGTATCCGGAGTAACCCGAGCGTGCCGTTCGTGCCCACGCTCATCGAGCACCGGGGCTGGGTAATCGGCTACCTGGCCGCCACCCAGCATGCCAACCTCAAGGCCGGGGCAGAGCCGTACGTGCACATCGTCGACTACGACGATGCCGCGCAGGTGGAGCGCTTCCTCAGCGGCGTCCGCGCCGCCGCCCCCTCTTTCGATTTGCTGATCGTCTCGTACCACGGTGGCGTGGAGCTGGCGGCAACGCCGGAACCCGCCAAGCTCGCGTTCTTCGAGGGGGTCATTCGCGCCGGGGCCGATATCGTCCACGGCCATCATCCCCACGTACTGCAGCCGGTCAGCCGGCCGTGGCGGGCCGGCAACCAAAAACTGATCATGAGCTCCACCGGCAACCTGATCTCGGGGATGGCCATGCCACCGATCAGGATCTCGTCGTAGGTGAAGGTGGCCGGCACGGTGATGGGCGTGCCGCCGAGGTCGAAGGTCGCTTCGGCTTCCAGCGACATCTGCACGAAGGTCAGGTAGACGCCGATGCCGTCGTTGGTGGGGATGAGACGGATCTCGGTGGGGTCGTGCGTGA
>CAJWOB010000097.1 GCA_913043885.1 uncultured Spirochaetaceae bacterium
ATAAATCTGAAGCTGAACAAATGCTGTTTGAAAATCTGAAGAATCAGATTGAGCATTTGAAATCAGAGCAGAAAATTCTGCATTCAGCCTCGGGATCACCCCGCCACCTCTGTCCAACGTGGCTCGAACAGGAACACTTGCGTCTGTTGCCTTGTTGAGGAGGCGAGACTGCTCCGACAGCGCAGCAGGTTGATGGCCGTGGCGGTAGGTAGGTGGAGTGCGCGTGGCGGTGGCGCCTGGCAAACAAAGAGATGTCATTCTCTATGGGCACGCCGCGCGCACGCGCGCGGGCCAGGTGCTCGCTGTCGGGTGGGACCCCCGGGTTCTTGACCACCACCGCGGCGGAGGCGAAATCGGCCTGGTCATGGCGGCCGAGTACGCGGCGGATCCCGGCCGGCAGACGGCGCAGCGACTCGGTCAACGCCGCCTCCGGCTGGAGGTCGGTGATCGTGACGCGGGCACCGTGACGATGCAGGTAGCGGGCCGTAGCCAAGCCGCCGCCATGCTGGCCGAGGCCCATAACGGTAACGGGAAGGTTACGCAGGCCGTCGGGGGCGGCTAGGTCAGGAGTCGCCAACGGTCACTCACCATCCAGTGCCACCTGAAACTCCTTCATTTCCTGCTCATTCAGGTAGCGACGGACGGTCAAGCTGCGCCAAAGCTCCAGCCAGGTGTCGGGGGTACGCGCGCGCAGCTCGCGGTAGATCGGAAGCTCTTCCGAGAAAGAGGTGCGTCGCAGCGAGCTCTGGATCTGCTCCATCTCCGGGTCGAGGAACTCGACCACGTGATGCAGCACCGGCAGGGCGCGTTCGCGGCCGACGGCCCGTATGTCGATCAGGCGCAGGCACATCGTGCAGTACTTGCACACGTAAGGGTAGTACGGGTAGCTGCTCAACCCCTCCGGCAGCAACAACCGCGAGAAGAACTTGGCCAGGTCGTCATCCATCCAGATGCCCTGCACGAAGTAGCCGCGGCCCCGCTCTCCCATCCAGGTCTGGGAGATGGTTCGCCGTATCGTGAACGAGCGGAAGCCGTCGCCCCGTCGATTGACGCTGTCCAGCGGGATGAGAGCCGGCTCCAGGTGGAGCTGGTTGGTGCGGTAGCGGGGGGTCAGATCGTTGGTGCCCCGCTCGATGATCTCGATGTCGCGGCTTCGGTGACGGAGGCTGAGCTTGACCAGGTAGAGGTAGTCCCGTCCCTGCAGCCGGTAGTGATGGAAGAACGCCGGGTGAAGGGTGTCCGCCGGATCGAACAGGTAGTTGAGGTTGGTCAACAGTGACGGCACCACCTCCGTCAGCTGCTCGACGACCTGGCGCAGATTCTCCAGGTAGGCGTGAGCCGGGCGTCGCTGACGCACATCGTGATGGATGGCAAAAGCGGGGACCTCTACCGGCCGCGGTAGCTTGATGAAGAACTCCTCAGCCTGGTCGAAGTGCGAGGTAGGGGCAGGGGAGGCGTCAGTGGTCGTGGCCTCACCCAACACCTCGTTGATGTAGGGGTCCGACGCGGCGAGCTCGATCTCAGACGACCTCCGCCGCAGGTCGCCGTCGCTCATGGGATCGTAGGCAGAGGCTCGAACTGATAGATGACCCAGTCGCTACCGTCCAGGCGTAGATAGGCGCGTTCGCGAACCAGCTCTCCGTTCATGTACTCGAGGGCAGCCGGCCCAGCCGGGCTGTACATCTCGTACTGCGCGATCACCGTCGGAGTCGGCGGGCCACGCTCGTCGGCGAGCTCTAGGTTGGCGGGCCCGTACGGCTCCACACCGGGGGGCAGCGTCGGTCGCCCGTTAGCCACCCACACATCCGCACTCAGCAGCGACTCCCGCGCTTCTGCCGCTAGCACCTGACGAGAGACCAGGAACAGGTGGATCACTTCCCGAATGCGCAGCTCGCCGGCGTCACCGATCACCGCATCGTCCATGATGGTGTGGTCTAGCTCGTTCATGCCGCGATAGAACGCCGCGACCACCTCGCGCGGGCTGAAGCCGCGGGTGTCGCGCGGCGCCAGCCACGAGGACAGGAGGGATGCCAGCAGTCCACCCGCGGCCAAGGCGACCACGCCGAATACCACCAGCTGCCGCCCGTTGCGTTGCAGGTACACCCGGCGCCGAAAGCGGCGCTCGGCGCTGCGCTCGAACTGACGCAACTGCTCGGCTGCCTGTTCGGTGGCGACGATGTCGGCGGCGGTGACCGGCGCGCTCGCAACGGCACCGGCCAGCAGATCCGCCCACTCGGCAAGGCTCGGCCGTTCTTCCCCTTCCGCCGGCCGCAGCCCGCGCATGATGGCGTCCGCCAGCCGCGGGTCGCAGCCTGGGACCACGATCTCGAGCGGCGCCAAATCCAGATTGCGGATCTGGTTGCGCAGCTGGAGCTCCTCGTCGGAGCCGAAGGGGTATCGCCCAGTGAGGGCGTGGTAGGCGAGGACCGCCAGCGTATAGGAGTGCAGCTCGTCACCGCTCAGGTCGGGATGACCGATGCGCGACTCGGCCTGCAGGAAGGCGGTCTGCGAGCGCGACTGCGTCAATGGCCGCAGCATCGTCGCCGGGAACAGCAGCACTCCGTCTTCGCCGCACCAGATCGAATTCAATGCCAGCTGCGAGGGCAGCTGATCCTGCTGCTGCAGGGTCCGTAGCGCCGCCGCCAGCTGCGCCAGGCAGGTCCACGCCGCCACGCCGTCGTCCAGGACTTCGTACAGCGGTCTACCAGGAACGTGCGGGCCGACCAGAAGCGTGGCCTCGCCACGACGAAGGTAGTGTTGGAAGTACCACCGCTCGACGCTGCTGCCACTCACCACCCACCCGGGGTGTTCGCTAAAGGCCGCCTGGCGGACCAGCGTGCGTCGTGGAGCGGGACGGGTAGCGTCGCCGACGACGAAGCCGAGGAGCGGCTGATCGTCCTCGGTGAGCTCTTGAGCCGAGACCGCCGCGATGGAGTCGATCTGCATCCGCTGTGGGGCCCGACCTTAGCGCCGAAGCCGATCGCCGAGCAAACGATCTATGCGCGCCTGGTCGAGGCGGATATCCAGGTTCTTCTCCTGGGAGGGAATGACGCGTCCGGCGGCGCCACCGCGCACCCTCCGCAGATGCTTCACCTGAGTGTAGTACACGTCCGCTCTGCCACTGGCGCGGGCCCTACTATAGAAGACTGCGAGGTTGCCCGCGTCGAGCAGTGTCTCGAGGGGAACGGTCTGGCCGGACACGGCGCGCACGAACACGTGGCCGCCGGGGGCATCGCGGCAGTGCAGCCAGGTGTCGTTGCCCCGTGCCATGGTGCGCAGCAGCTGGTCGCTCTCGCGCGCGTTGCGCCCGACCACGATCGTGAACGCGCCGCTGCGGGCGGTAATGCCGGCATGAGTGGCCGTAGGTGCCGCCGCTGCAGTCGCACCGCCGCCACTGCCACCGTCGCTCGCCAGCGTCTCCTCCGGCGCCGTCTCAGCGTCCTGCAGGGCCTCACGAATGCGGTCCAGCTGCGCGGCGGCGTCCCGTTTGCGAGACGCCGCGGCATCGTACCTGCGTCGCTGCTGCTTGGCGCGGTCGAAGTAGCGCTGCGCGTTCTGCGGGCCATCGAGCAGCGGCTGCAGCTCCACCTCCACCTGACCGCCGCTGGCGTAATCGGTTGCCCGCAGCCAACGATCACCGGGCTCCATGGCGGCGAGGTGCGAGAGGATGACGTCACCAAGCTCCCGGAGCCGCGCGTGATCGGCGGTGGCCCGCACCTCTTCGTCCAGACGGGCCGCCAGGCGCGCGAGGCGTTCTTCCTCGTCTTGGAGCGCACGCTGGCGAGCCGCTACCTCCGCTTGGCGCCGCTCCAGCGCTTCAGCCGCGGCGAAGTGACGAGCGAGGCGCTCGCCATAGCTGCCTTCGCCGGGCAGCTCCCGGACGCGGTACTTGCCGCTGTCTGCAGGCGCGGCATCCGGCAGCTCGAGCGCGCCACCGCTCACCTCGTCGCGACCCGGCCTGCGGAGCAGCGCGTCGAGCACCCTGCGGTCGGCGTCGGTGACCACACAGTTGCTGGCGCTCGCCCACAGGCGCCACCACATCACCACACTGGCGCCGCCGCGCGCCAGCTCGACCCGCACAATACGGTTACCCGGCAGCTGGGAGGCAGAGACGATCCGGCCGCCGACGACGTGGGCACGTAGGAAGGAGGCGAAGCGCTGGGTCTTCGTCGGCCGTGTAGGTGGCTGCTCGAGCGGGTGCAGGCGGCTGAAGCGTTCGTGGAACGACGTCAGCAGCCACCACCTGCCGCCGCCCCGCGGGGAGTACATCTCCCACGTCAGCTCGCGGATGTGCGGCTGCCACACGCCGCGCACGAAGGAGCCGGATAGGGGAAGCTCCTCCAGGACAGCGTCGATCTCTCGCCAGTTGAGCGCGGCGGGGCGCTCGTGCCCGCTCACTCCAGTGGGGTGAGCCCACACGACTGCGCGAAGGTGTCCGCGTCCTGCCGCTGGAAGAAGACCAGATACACGCTCTCGGGTCGGCCGTTTGCGGCGAGATGGGTGCCGATGGCGGCCGCCGCCTTGGCTGCGGCGAGTGGCGGGGGATAGCCGAATACGCCGGTCGATACGGCGGGAAACGCCAGCTCGACTAGGTCGGCCGCTGCCGCAATCCGCAGCGACTCGGCATACGCCGACCGCAACAGCTCCGGCTCACCGGCATCGCCGCCAGCCCACACTGGGCCGACGGTGTGGATCACATGCGCCACCGGCAGGTGCCCGGCCCCGGTCATTACCGCCGCACCCGTCTGCAGACCGTCGGGCAGCGTCGAGCGCCGCAGGGCCTGGCACTCTTCGAGCAGTGACGAGCCGGCCGCTCGATGGATGGCCCCGTCGACCCCGCCGCCGCCCAGCAGCGAGCGATTGGCGGCGTTGACGATCGCCGTGGCGCCAGATCCGCTCCCCCGGAAGTCGGTGATATCACCGATCACGCAGACGATCCGCCCGTCGAGGAAGCGAGAATGGGTCTCCATCGTAAACGAGTGTAAAGCCGTCGCCCGCGACGCCTCCGCGAGCCCCCGACGTTGGCACTGTACTTGCACTGAGCGCCCGTGGTCACTCTGCGCTGTCGTGCTTCGGTTTGCGTAGCCGCGCTGGCGGTGGCGCCGGTGCTGACACCGGCAGAGGCCAACGCCTCCAACCCGTCCACCGACCGGTGGGAGCTGACAGTTGAGGGTAGCTGGCCGGTGGCTGCGGAGGGAGTGGCGCACCCGCCGGGGACCCCGTCCCCGATCATCACCCGCGTCAAGGCGTCCGGCCGCTGGGGCCGCGCCTTTGCCCTGTTCACCAGCGGCGACACCACGGCCCGCGCGGGAGCGGACCTGGGGAGGGTCGTCGCGGACCGGTCAGCCTCGCCGGTGCGATCGGCGAGCTGCGCGATCCGTGGTCACTGACCACCACGAGCGGCGCCTTCGATGACGCCACCGGCCTGCAGCTGGATGGCGCCTTGCAGCCGACCTCACGCCAGGGAGTGCAGCTCCGCGTGCCGCTGGGGGACGCGGTCGACATCGCGGCACTGCTCGCGAGCCGCCAGGGCAGCCCGGCGACGGCGGCCCTAGTTGCCTCGTTGCGCGCCGAGGGCGGGACGACAGCCGAGGCGTTCTGGCTGTCCCGCGACGCGGTCGCTCCCGAACGGCGCACGGCCTGGGTGAGTGACGCTCCCTCTTTCCCCGGCGGGCAGCTACACCATATCGGCGTTCGCTGGCTGGTGGACGGGGAACGATGGCGGCTTGGCGGCATGCTTGCCGGAGGTGGCGGGGACCAGGCGGCGCCTGCAGCCCTGCTGAGGCTTGCCGCCACTCGCCGCGGCGCGCTGTGGGACACCAGCGGCATGTTGGTGGCGAGCACACCCGAGCTCTACGACCATGACGGTCGGGCAGCATCCAGTGTGGGGTTGGTGGAGCTGGCGTTGCGGCGTAGCGGGCGCTTTATGGCGGAGCTGGCGGGCCGGGTGTGGTTCGGTCGCGGCGTCGGCGCCCTGCGCTCCCCCCGGTCTGAGCCGCGTCGCAGCGCGGCTACACTCGGCGTCGGCACCGCTGTGCGCCGGCAGGGACTGGCCCTGGAGCTCGCCAACGATGTGGAGGTTGCGGCCGCGTGGAGCGAGGACGGGTGACAGTCGGAAGCGGATCAGCACTGGCGCGCCAGCCTCGAAGCGGAGTGGGGTCAGCTCGCCGCCACCGTCTTGCGCAGCTTCGCTGAGAAGCCTACCACCCGCGTGCAGACTGTCGCGCGGGCGGGTGTGCCGCTGGCCATGGGCCCGGTCCGCGGTGAGATTGGCGCACGCATCGACGCTCGCTGGGAGTGGCTGGCGGCAGCGGAGGCGGCGCCGCTCCCCATTCCCCGCTATCGGGGGGCCATCACGCTGACGATCGACCCGCTGGTGGTAAGCGTCGATGCCGAGATGCAGGCCGACCAATCGATCACGCTAACCGCTCAGCTGCGGCTCCACTGGTAGCCAGCGGCACCGGCGCCCACCGCCGGCCCTCGCGAAGGCGGTGGCGTTTGTGTAGGGTGCGGTTCGGTCGTATGGCCCCCAAGCGCGCGCTTCGTCTGTACAACACGCTCGGCCGCCGCGTCGAGGAGCTGAGGACTCATCAGCCCGGGAAGGTCGGGATGTACTGCTGCGGGCCGACGGTGTACGAGTACCAGCACATCGGCAACTTCCGCACCTACATCCTCGAAGATGTGCTGCGTAGGGCACTCACCGCGCTCGGCTACGAGGTCCGTCACGTCATGAACGTCACCGACGTCGGCCACCTCACCGACGACGCCGACGAGGGCGACGACAAGATGCTGCAGAGCGCCCGCCGGGAAGGGAAGTCAGCGTGGGACATCGCCGCCTTCTACACCGAGCAGTTCTTCCGCGACTCCCGGGCCCTCAACATCCTTGAGCCTCACGTCGTGGCCCGGGCCACCAACCACATCGACGAGATGATCGAGCTGATCGAACGGCTCGAGAGTGCCAAGCTCACCTACGAGGCGAACGGCAACGTCTTCTACGACGTCGCAGGCTTCGACCGCTACGGCGAGCTCGCGCTGCTGGACCGACAGGACCTGCGGGCCGGAGCTCGTATCGACGTGGACAGCAGCAAACGCAATCCCGAGGACTTCGGGCTGTGGTTCACCCGTTCGAAGTTCGAGCGCCAGGAGATGCTGTGGGACTCGCCCTGGGGGCGCGGCTATCCCGGGTGGCACATCGAGTGCAGTGCCATGGCGATGAAGTACCTGGGCGAGACCGTCGACATCCACTGCGGTGGTATCGACCATGTACCGGTCCACCATACCAACGAGATAGCGCAGAGCGAGGGCGCGATCGGCCTCAGCTCACACTCGGATCGCAGGTGGGTGTCGCACTGGTGTCACGGTGAGTTCCTCATCATCGACAGTGCGAAGATGTCCAAGTCCAAGGGCAATCTGGTCCGCATCGATCAGCTAGTGGAGCAGGGATACGAGCCGTTGGATTACCGCTACTTCGTGCTCGGCGCCCACTACCGCAAGCAGCAGAATTTCACCGCAGCTTCGCTGGAGGCGGCCCGGTCGGCGCGTCTGAACCTGGTCGACCGCCTTGCCTCGTTGGCGAGCGAGGTAGGTGAGGCGGGGGCGGTGGACGAGCAGCTCGCCGGCGCTGACGGGGAGGCGCATCCGCTGTATCAGGAGGCGCTCGAGCTGGCCGCCAGCGACCTGTCGATGCCGCGGGTGCTCGAGGTGCTGTGGCGGCTGGCGAAAGAGGCGAGCGGTCCGGCCGTCGATTTGCTTGCCGGTGCAGCGGCGATAGACGGTATCTTGGGACTAGGGCTGGTCGAGGCAGCACGGAGAACGGCCGCCGAGCGCGACGTCGCAGCAGGCGCGCCGCTCGACGGTGAGATTCGGGCGCTGGTGGATCAGCGAGAGAAGGCAAGGCAGGAGGGTGACTACGCGACCGCCGATCGAATCCGGGACGACCTGGCAGCTCGAGGTGTCGAGCTGCAAGACACCCCCGAAGGTGTTCGCTGGCGGCAACAGGCTAGCGTGTAGCGCGCGGATAACTGCGTAACCAAATAGCGGCGGGGTTGTTTTCTATGCGGCACCACGATCATCCGACCCGGCGTAGCGTGCGCGGATCGGCGCGCCCGGATCGTTCGGCCACCCCGCCGAGCCCGGGCACCCAACCGACCGG
>CAJWOB010000098.1 GCA_913043885.1 uncultured Spirochaetaceae bacterium
CACGACTTCATCCTGCTCGGCCTGCGGGGCCAGGCCAAGACGCGGATTCTGCGCAGCCTGGTGCGCTTCCTGGACGAGTACGTGCCGGTGCTGACCGACAGTCCCCTCAACGAGGACCCGCTGCATCCGCTTACCCCTGCCAGCCACGATTTGCTGCGCGACCGTGGCGACGACACCCCGATCTCGTGGCTGCATCGTGACGACCGCTACCAGGAGAAACTGGCCACGCCGGATGTCACCATCGCCGACCTCATCGGTGACATCGACCCGATCAAGGCGGCCACCAAGCGGCTCGATTACTCGGACGAGGGGGTTATCCACTACGGCATCATCCCGCGTACCAACCGCGGCGTGTTCGCGATCAACGAGCTGCCAGATCTGCCGCCGCGCATCCAGGTGGGCCTGCTCAATATCCTCGAAGAGAAGGACTTCCAGATTCGGGGCTTTCCGGTGCGGATTCCCCTGGACATAGGCATGGTGTTCTCCGCCAATCCGGAGGACTACACCAACCGCGGCAACATCATCTCCCCGCTGAAGGATCGCATCGACTCGCAGATCATCACCCACTATCCGCAGGATCTCGACCATGCGGTGCAGATCACGCGTCAGGAGGCGTGGGAGGAGCGACGCGACCAGCCGCCGGTTCCCATCCCTGCGTTTCTGCGCGAGCTCATCGAGGAGGTCGCCTTCGAGGCGCGCGAGAGCGAGTTCGTGGATCAGAAATCAGGCGTCTCTGCACGCATGACGATTGCGCTGCTGGAGAACCTTATCTCCAACGCCGAGCGGCGGGCGCTTACCACGGGTGACGATGGCGATCGCCATCCGCGGCTCACCGACCTGCACCAGGCGCTTACCGCAATAACCGGCAAGCTGGAGCTCGTGTACGAGGGTGAGCAGGAAGGGCCGGTGCTGGTCGCCCGCAAGATCGTCGGTCAGGCAGTGCGCCGCATGTTTCGCCGCTACTTTCCCAAGCCCGACATCAAGGTGCGGGATGGCGACGACGAGCCAGACGAGAAGTCGCCCTACTCCCCGATTGTCAAGTGGTTCAGCGCGGGCAACACCGTGGAGACCTCCGACACTCTGTCGGCGTCCGACTACGACGGCCGGCTGCGTGAGGTGCCGGGGCTGCAGGAACTGGCGCGTACCGGCTTCGAGATAGAGCAGCCCGGCGAGGTTGCCCTGGGCATGGAGCTGCTGCTGGAGGGGCTGCACCAGCACTCGATGCTGTCGAAGCGCGATCTGGAGAGCAGCACCTCCTACCGCGACATGCTCAAGGCGATGTTCGATCAGATGGCCGCCGAGGAATGACAGGCGTTCGACCAGGTCGAACGCCAAGCACTGCTTGCGCAGTGCCCGACGCCTCGGCGCTGCCGGACTTTCGGCGTTGCCGAAACCGAAGCGCGACCTGCGCCGCGCCGGACGCTCGACCGAGTCGAGCGCCGAGATAGATGCACTTCGAATACCTCAGATGGGACGAGTCGATCGAGAAGGCGCTACGCGACTTCGCCGACCTGATGAGCCTGCTGAACTTCCTGCTGCTCCAGGCCAGCGGCGACGTGGACAAGGCGCTGGAGTGGATGAAGTACTTGCAGGACCGCGGCTACGTCGACCCTTTGCTCGATCTGGAGGCGTTCCGCGATCGCTTGGAGCGCGACAATCTCATCCAGCGCGATGACGAGGGCGGCTACTCCCTTACCGGTCGCGGCGAGCAGCAGATCCGCCAGGAGTCGCTTAAGTTCATCTTCCGCAACTTGCAGAAAGGGGGCTTCGGGCAGCACCGCACCGCCCACACCGGTGAGGGCGGCGAGCGGCTGCCGGAAACGCGTGCCTATCGGTTCGGCGACCCCATCAATCAGATCGACCCGCTGGCGACCATCAACAACGCGGTGCGTCGTGGCGGCATCGACGATATCCAGCTGACCGAATCCGATCTAGAGGTGTTCGAGACCGAGCACAGCAGCTCGTGCGCCACGGTGCTGCTCATCGACATCAGTCACAGCATGATCCTCTACGGTGAGGATCGGATTACCCCGGCGAAGCAGGTAGCGCTGGCGCTTTCCGAGCTGATCATGACCCAGTATCCGAAGGACAGCCTGCACGTGGCCTACTTCGGCGACGATGCCAAACCGATCGAGGTCAAGGACATACCCTATCTACGGGTGGGCCCCTACCACACCAACACCAAGGCGGGGCTGGAGCTGGCTCAGGGCATCCTGCGCAACCAGAAGCACCCGAACAAACAGGTGTTCATGATTACCGACGGCAAGCCATCGGCGATCTTCGAGTCGGGGCAGCTATACAAGAACTCCTACGGACTCGATCCGAAGATCGTCAATCAAACCTTGAACGAGGCCGCGGCGTGCAAACGGCAGGGCATCAGCATCACCACGTTCATGGTTACCGAGGACCCCTACCTGGTGGAGTTCGTCGAAGAGCTGTCGCGCATCAACAGCGGTCGCGCCTACTATTCCTCTCTCGACAACCTGGGCGAGGTGATTTTCGCCGACTACGTACGCAACCGCCGCCGGCGGGTGCGCTAGCGAGCGTCCCGCCGCCCCCGCTATAGCGTCTGCGCCCTCGTCGGGGCGCCAGCCGCGGCCGGCCTACAGACCGCCGAGCAGCTCTGCGCCTATCGAGATCTCCAACCCGGAGAGGTCAATGCTGACGTCGTCGAGGTAGGGGGGCGGGGAGGCGCCGCTGGCGTCGCCGCTGTAGCTACCGGTAATGGTCACCGGTGCGCCACCGAGGTAGTAGTTGGCACCGAGCAGTACGCCGAACTCCTCGGTTATCTCCACCAGCACCGAACCGCCAAACACCCAGCCGAACCCCCAGCTACCGTCAATGGTGAAGTCGGTGGTGACCGCGGTTACCTCCTCCTCCTCACGCACCAGCTTGTCGAAGCCGCCGTCGATGGTGTGCATGTCGATCAGATAGGCGCCGAAGCCACCGACGCTGGCCGTCAGCCGCACCGGGCCGAGGGGAGCGATTACCTTCGCCGCCAGCGACGCGACGCCGGTGTACACGGGGCCGATGACGTTGGGATACACCACCGCCAGATCGTCGCCGCTGCGCAGCGCCAGGCCGTGCATGCTGTAGAGCGACAGCCCGGCCGATACCCCGACGTATTGGCCGAAGGTAACGCCGATATCCCGCACCGACAGCGGCGACACCGGCGTGGAGAACGTGCCGTCCCGCGGAAACAGGTACGACAGACTGATGCCGATGCCGGAGGCCGAGGCGGAGCCGATGCCGAGCAGGGCGACGGCCAGCAGGCAGCGCGCTTTCATAGCTGACAAGTCTCCGGCTCCTCCGGGTAAAATGTAACGTATGTCTATTCGTACTGGCGAAGCTGAGTGGCAGGGCGACCTCAAGAGCGGCAAGGGAACGATGAAAGTGGCGGGGGGCGCCTACGAGGGGCCCTATTCCTTCACCTCCCGATTCGAAGAAGGTGCCGGCACCAACCCGGAGGAGCTGGTCGCGGCCGCGCATGCGGGCTGCTACTCGATGGCGTTCTCCAACGAGCTGGCGAAAGCGGGCCATACCCCCACCAGCGTCACCACCACGGCCAAGGTACACCTGGAGACCACCGATGCCGGCCCGACCGTCACCACCATCGACCTGATCTGCGCCGCGGTGGTGCCCGGCATTGACGATGCCACCTTTCAGCAGATCGCCAACGGTGCCAAAGAGGGGTGCCCGATCTCGCGGCTGCTGGCGGCGGCTACCATCACGCTGGACGCAACGCTGCAGGCCTAGGCCCGCCTCGTCGGGTCGGCGTCTGGGCGCGGAGTGCCTCGCTCAGTCGCCCTCGATAATCGACAGCCGCAGCTCGGCGAGCTGATCCGGCTCCAACGGCGCCGGTGACTCGTCCATCGGCGACGACATGTTGGTGGTCTTGGGAAAGGTGATGACGTCCCGAAGCGAGCTCTCACCCGCCATCAGGGCGATTACGCGGGCGAGTCCCATGCCAAAGCCGCCGTGCGGGGGCGGAGCGTAGCGGAACGCATCGAGCATGAAGCCGAAGCGGCGTTTCGCCTCCGACGCGGAGATACCGATAATGGAAAACACCCGTTGCTGCAGCTGCGGGTCGTGGATCCGCAGTGAGCCGCTCATTATCTCGGCGCCGTTGATGACGGCGTCGTAGATCGCGCCGCGCGCAGCTCCCGGGTCTTTCTCGAGCGAGTCGAGATACTGCGGGTGGGGGAGCGTGAAGGGGTGGTGCTCAGGATCCCACCCACCCCGCTCCTCATCCCACGCGAACATCGGGAAGTCGGTGACGAAGCAGGGCGCGTACTGATCCGCAGCCGCCAGCCCGAGCTCGGCGGCGACGGCGGCGCGCACCTCACCCAGGGCGGTGCAGCACACCCGCCACGGCGCGCCCACCATCAGCAGCAGGTCGCCCTCCTGCAGCCCGAGCCCGGCGCGGATGTCGGCACCGATCGAGTCGTAGAAGCGGCCGATGCCACCGTCGAAGCCATCGGCACCGACCCGGGTCCAGGCCAACCCCTTGGCACCGTAGGTTTTGGCAACCTCTTCGAGTCCGTCGATCTGCTTGCGCGACATCCCCGCACCGCCGGGAACCCGTAGCGCCTTGACGCTGTCGCCAGCTTCGACCGCAGCCTTGAAGATGCCGAACTCGCCGCCGGCGGCATGGTCGGCGAAGTCCTGGAGCTCGAGCTCGTAGCGCAGATCCGGTCGGTCCGAGCCGTAGCGGTTCATGGCCTCGTCGTAGGGGATACGCGGGAACTCTGGCAACTCGTACCCGATCGTCTCGGCGAATGCTCGCCGCAGCACGCCTTCGGCCACCTCCAGGACGTCCTCCTGGTCCACGAAGCTCATCTCCATATCCAACTGGGTGTGCTCCGGCTGGCGGTCGCCCCGGGCGTCCTCGTCGCGGTAGCAGCGCGCCATCTGAAAGTAGCGGTCGAAGCCTGACAGCATCAGAATCTGTTTGAAGATCTGAGGTGACTGCGGGAGGGCGTAGAAGTTGCCAGGCTGCAGCCGCGACGGCACGACGTAGTCGCGGGCCCCTTCCGGAGTGGAGCGGACCAGCGTCGGCGTCTCCATTTCGTAGAAGTCCCGCTCCAGCAGGAAGCGGCGCATCGACTGGGTGGCGCGGTGCCGCAACTCCATGTTGCGCTGCATCGTCGCCGAGCGGAGATCGAGATAGCGGTGGCGCAGCCGCAGCTCCTCGCGGGCGTCGGTGTGTTGGCCGAGACGACTCTCGATCATGAACGGCAGCGTGTCGCAGGTGCTGAGGATCTCTAGCTCCTCGGCGGCCAGCTCCACATCGCCCGTGGCCATCTCGGCGTTGCGCATCTCGGTGGGGCGGGTACGCACAGCGCCACGCACAGCGATGCAATACTCCAGCTTCAGCTCCGCCGCCGACACCACGGCGGGGTCGAACACCACCTGCGTAACGCCGTAGCGGTCGCGGACGTCGACGAAACCGATGCCGCCATGGTCGCGGGTGGCGGCTACCCAGCCGTTCAGCACCACGCTGCGACCCTCGTCGCCGCTGCGCAGCTCGCCGCAAGTCACGTTCCGCTTCATGCGCGCACCCTACTCGGTATGCGGCCGCGGCCCCAACCGCGCTATGGTCGCCCATGCACACCCCGTCCGCCGACCGCCCGCGGCGCGGCGACCCCACGCCGCAGCAGGCCAACCGGGCCGATGCGCTGGTCGCCGCGCAGCTAGCCGCCGGTAAACGTCCCAACCGACTGCTGGCGGAGAAGAGCCCCTACCTGCTACAGCATGCGTTCAATCCGGTGGACTGGTTCGCGTGGGGAGACGAGGCGTTCGCCGCCGCGCGCGAGTCGGGCAGGCCGATCTTCCTGTCGGTGGGCTACGCCACCTGCCACTGGTGCCACGTGATGGAGCGCGAGTCGTTCGAGGACACGACGATCGCCGCGCTCATGAACGCCCACTACGTGAACATCAAGATCGATCGTGAGGAGCGGCCAGACGTCGACCGCATCTACATGACGGTGGTGCAGGCGATGACCGGCAATGGTGGCTGGCCAATTTCGGTGTTCCTCACTCCAATGCTGCAGCCGTTCTACGCCGGAACCTACTACCCGCCACGCGGCGCCTACGGTCGGCCCGGCTTCCGCGAGCTCCTCGAGCAGATAGCGGGCCAGTGGCAGGCCGATCGCGACCGCATCGAGCAATCGGCCGGCCGCATCGTCGCCTCGATCGAGCAAGCGGTGGAGCGGTCCTCCGCTGCCGGTGGGGCGGACGGAGAGGCTGGAGAGGCGGCGGATGCGGAGCCGGCCACGGTGGCGGCGGGTGCAGCCGCGCATCCACTGTTGGAGGGGGCGGTGGCGGAGCTGACCGCCAGCTTCGATCCCGAGCGTGGCGGTTTCGGCCAGGCGCCGAAGTTCCCACGACCGGCGGTGTTTCAGGCGCTGTTATTGCACCACGCCATCGCCCGACCGCCGGCCGGCACGACAGCTCCCGCCGGCAACGCGCTGGAGATGGCGCTCGCCACGCTCCACGCCATGGCGGCGGGAGGTATGTACGACCACCTTGGCGGTGGCTTTCATCGCTACTCGGTGGACGCCCACTGGCGGGTGCCCCACTTCGAGAAGATGCTCTACGACCAGGCGCAACTGATCGACGCCTACACCGCCGCGTATCGGGCTACCGGTGACCCGGCGCTGCGCGCCAGCGCCGAGGACACCCTTGGCTACGTGTTGCGAGATCTGCGGGCACCGGAGGGTGGCTACTACTCCGCCGAGGATGCCGATTCGGAGGAGGACCCGGCGTCAGGGCATGAGAAGGTGGAGGGCGGATTCTACATGTGGACCGTCGAGCAGGTGCGGGAGGCGTTGGCGCCGGACGGCGATGTCGATGCGTTCGAGCGCGAATATGGCATCGAGCCGGAGGGCAACACCCTGGCCGACCCGCACGGCGAGCTGGGAGTCCGTAACGTGCTGTACCGCGATCCGGCGGCGGCCGCTCCGGTGCCGATGCCGGAGCGGTGGCGGGCGCCGCTCCGGACCGCCCGCGACCGGCGTCCGCGGCCGCTGCTCGACGACAAGGTCATCGCCAGCTGGAATGGCATGACCATCGGTGCGCTGGCCGACGCCAGCCGTGCGTTTGGCGTGCCGGAATACCTCGACGCGGCGCGGGCGGCGGCCCGGTTCGTGCAGCGGCACCTCATCGGTAGCGACGGCGCCGTCCTGCGCCGCTATCGCGACGGCGAGGCCAAGTACGACGGCGGACTGGCCGACTACGGGGCGCTCATCGACGGCCTGGTGCGCTGCTACGAGGCCGGTGGCGACGGCGACGCGTTGTCCAGCGCCGTCGCCATGGTGCCGTGGATGCTCGACCGGTTCGTCGACGACGACGGACGCATGCACGACACCCCCGCCGACGCCGCCGACCTGGTGCTGCGCACCCGCGAGCTCTACGACTCTGCCGAGGCGAGCGGCACGACACTCGCCTGCCAGGGGCTGCTACGGCTGGCGCGGCTCCTGGGACACGAGGAGTGGTTGGTGAGCGTGCGCCGCGCGCTGCGCCACGCGGTGGCGGAGGTGGCCGGCCACCCGGGGGCGGCCCCGCAGCTGGCGGCGGTGGCAGATCTGGCCCGCCGGCCGCCGACCGAGCTGGTGCTGGTTGGCCCTTGGTTGCAGACTGAGCCGTTCCGAGATGAGGTGGGACGGCGCTTCATGCCCGGTCTGTCCGTGGTGCACGCCTTCGACGAGCCCGAGATCCAGCTTCGCGCCCACGCGGCCTAGCACCTCGTGAGATATTAGTCGGGTAGCCGTTCAGCAGAGCGGGGGGCGGGCACCCGGGGGTCCTAGCTGCTAAAGTGAGCGACTTTGGGTCAAATCTGCTAAAGTGCTGCTAGCAGCAGATGGGCACCAAACGTGCTAAAGGCGGTCACTTGGCCTCTGGCGCCATCTAATGTGCTAAAGTGCGTGCCAGGTGGCGGCGATCCACAAAAAGGTCTTCACTTCACAAAAAGGTCTTCGCTCCACGGGCGGACCAGATTTGCTAAAGTGGGGCCTCCCCGGGGGAGGGATCAAATCTGCTAAAGTCGCGCCGACCCCTTATGTCTAGGACCCCCCGGCGACCGCAACCGACGAGTACAAAATAAGCGAGAGAGAGAGAGTGAGAGACGTGACATGCCTACC
>CAJWOB010000099.1 GCA_913043885.1 uncultured Spirochaetaceae bacterium
CCGCCGCGTCCCGGGCCGCCGGGGCCTCCGCCCGAGCCACCTGGGCGGCCGCCGCCACGCGAGTCGCGGAAGCGACCTTCGACGCCTCCCTCGCTCTCCATCCACTCGGGGGTGGCCAGGTTGGCGCGCCCCATCCGGTCGATCTCGATGAGCTGCACCTTCACCTTCTGGCCAAGCTCGAGCACATCGTCCACCGACTCCACGTGCTCCTTTGAAATCTTGGAGATGTGGAGTAGCCCTTCCTTGCCCGGCAGGTACTCGACGAATGCGCCGAAGTCCATGATGCGCTTGACGGTCGCCTCGTACTCGGTGCCGACCTCGGGCTCTTCGACCGCCTGCCGCACCAGATCGAGAGCACGGTCTGCACTCTCCTTGCGCTTGGCATAGATGAGCACGGTGCCATCTTCCTGGATGTTGATGTCGGCGCCGCTTTCTTCCGTTATGGCGCGGATGCTGGCGCCGCCCGGACCGATGAGCGCGCCAATCTTGTCCTCGGGGATGTTGGTGGTGACGATCTTGGGCGCGAAGTCCGAGATATCCTCGCGCGGCTCGGCGATGGTCTCGGCCATGATTTCCAGGATCCGCAGCCGTCCCGCCTTCGCCTTTTGCAGAGCGGTCTCGAGCACCGAGCGGTCGACCCCCGCCACCTTTATGTCCATCTGAAAGCCGGTGATACCGCTGTCGGTACCGGCAACCTTGAAGTCCATGTCGCCGAGGTGGTCCTCCTCGCCGAGGATGTCGCTGAGCACCACGTGGCGTTCGCCGTCGGTAATGAGGCCCATGGCGATGCCGGCCACCGACTTCTTGATCGGGACGCCGGCCGTCAACATGCTCAACGTGCCGCCGCATACGGACGCCATCGACGACGACCCGTTGGACTCCAGGATCTCGGAGACCACGCGAACGGTGTAGGGGAACTCCTCCTTGGGAGGAACTACCGCGGCGAGGGCCCGCTCGGCGAGGTGGCCGTGACCGACCTCACGACGACCGGTGCCGAGGCGTCCGGTCTCCCCCACCGAGAAGGGCGGGAAGTTGTAGTGCAGCATGAAGTGCTTGCGCTGGTCCTGGTCGTGCTCCAACGCGTCCAGAATGCGCAGCTCGTCCCCCTCGGTGCCGAGCGTGGTCAGCGCCAGGGCCTGCGTCTCGCCGCGGGTAAACAGCGCAGCGCCGTGGGTACGTGGCAGCACATCTACCTCGCAGGTGATCTGGCGGATGTCGTCGGGCCCGCGGCCGTCGGTGCGCACCTGCTTGCCGAGGATCGACTCACGCACCACGTGCGTCTCCAGATCCTCGAACATGTCCTTGGCCTGCTTCTTCTGCTCCTCCGGGATGCGGTCGGCAAACTCGGCCAGCGCGCTGTTGCGCACTTCCTTGACGGCGGCGGAGCGCTCGAACTTGCCTTTGACAAAGCACGCCTCTTCCATCTTGGGGAGCGCCCACTGCCACATCTCGTCCTGCACCGCGAGCGGCTCTTCGTCCGGCGGTAGCGACAGCTTGGTGGCGCCCACCGCGGCGGCGAGCTCGTTCTGTACCCGGCACAGCTCCTTGATCTGATCGTGTGCCAGCGTGATGGCCTCGACCATCCGCTCCTCGCTGGTCTCGTCGCCACCACCTTCCACCATGGTGATGCCGGTTTCGGTGCCGGCGACCATGATCTCTAAATCACAGCGGGAGATCTGCTCGTAGGTGGGGTTGATGATCAGATCGCCCTCGAGATCGATGACCCGCACCGCACCAACCGGTCCGTCGAAGGGCACGTTGGAAGCGGTGACGGCTGCCGAGGCGGCCACCATGGCGATGACGTCCGGCGGGTTGACCTGGTCGGCGGAGATGACGGTCGGTACCACCTGGATGTCCCGCTTGAACGACTTGCTGAACAGCGGTCGCATCGGGCGGTCGATGAGGCGCGACACCAGGATCTCGCGATCCTTGGGCCGCCCTTCCCGACGAAAGATGGAGCCGGGGATCTTGCCGGCAGCGTACGCCTTCTCGTTGTACTCGACCTGAAGTGGTACGTAGTCGAGGTCTTCCTTTGTCGAGTCGGAACAGCAGACGGTCGCCAGGACGGCGGAGCCTGCGTACTGCGCGTATACCGCGCCATTTGCTTGCTTGGCCAGGCGGCCGGTCTCGAGGATGAGATCCTCTTGACCCACCTGGCAGGTGACTGTGTGTTTCATGTTGATTCCTATTGTCGAAATGCGGCGATCCGCTGGCCCCGCATTGATGAACGGTGGCCGATCGGACGCAAGATTTCTGAATTGACTGCTATTAGCGCCGCAGGCCGAGTTTCTCGATTACCGCGCGGTAGCGTTTGATGTCGCTTCGCTGCAGGTAGCCGAGTAGCCGGCGTCGCTTGCCCACCATTTTGAGCAGGCCGCGGCGCGAGGCGTGGTCCTTGCGGTTCTCGCGAAAGTGCTCGGTGAGCCCTTCGATTCTGCGCGTAAGCAGGGCGATCTGCACCTCGGTGCGGCCGGTGTTCTTCTCCGGCGCGCTGTCGCCCCCAAACTCCTTGACGGTCGCTGCTCGGTCTTCTGCTGTAATTGCCACTCTCTTTCCTACTTCCTTTCCTTCGTCCGCTCGACCGTGCGCATTCCGATGCGCCCACTGCTGTGCGCCGCGCTATGCCGTTGACCGAGTCTCCCGTGCCACCAGCTCGATGGCCTCCATTCTTCCGTTCTCGAGGGCGTGTGCGCCGCGAACGTCCACAGAGCGATCGGTAATCTCGACCGCAACCGGCAATGCTCCACCTGCGTCGAGCACCCTGCCCGAGTAGCGCCCTGGCGGGGGGAGCAACTGACGAACCCCCTCTCGCCCAACGCTGAACCGTAGCCCTCCCTCACTGAGAATACCGTCGGCTTGCACTCCTACGGCCACCTCGTAGGGATGGCCGAGTAGCTGCACCGCCAACCGGATGTCGCCGGCACTCAAAGCCCGGCGTATGCGACTACTGCTTATCGGCTGCCCGTTGACTTGCATGGGAGAGACAGGGTCGACCTCCACTCCATCCGGAGTAAGCAGCCTAAGCATCGCTGCAACATCGGTGTCGCGGCCCCTTCCGCAGCGAAACGACGAGCCGACTGCCAGCCGCACCAGCGGCAGCGCGCTCGTGAGTGCGGCAAGGAAATCTTTGCCAGGCATTCTACTGAAGTCCCTGGAGAAGTCAATCACAACGACATGGCTGACGCCGGCTGCGGCCAGCGCGCGGTAGCGCTGTTCTTCGGTCATCAGCGCATCGACTGCCGCCCCTGTCAGCACGCTGCGTGGGGGGACCCGGAAGGTCACCGCGATCCGATGATCCACCTCCAGCGGCTGCAGCCGACGCAGCAGCTCGGCATGCCCGCGATGCACCCCGTCGAACGTGCCGATCGTGGCAGCGGCCGTGCCTCCGAGCTCCCCTGCCCCCCCGGCAACCACGTCGTCCCAACCGATCACCTCGGGCATGGGCCGTTGGCCAGGGCGAGGCTCGCCATCTACAGCTGCCACCGGCCCCGCCGTGCCGCCGGCGGCGGATCCCGGATCTCGATCAGCCACGCCGCGCGCCCTCGGCCGTCGGGGCGGCAAACACGGCCGCGTAGCGCAGGTGCGAGGCCTGGCCCTGCTGGGCCCTACCCTTCTGCCCAGCGCCGCGCATCAGCAGCGCCACCAGCTCGCCGCCTTCATCCAGCGCAGCAACGTAGGCGCCGCTACCGACAAGCGACTGGAAGTAGCCGGGGCGCGGCGGTTTGCCCTGGCGCACGTCGCCGAGATGCTTCGGCGTCACGACGCAGCTGTCGACGGCATCGAGCCTGGCCACGAATCGTCCCGGGGCGATTAGCTGTGACTCGCCGAGGTCGTCTGGCGGGGCGGCCTCGGTCACCGAGAACGGTCCCACCGCCGTACGGCGCAGCGCAACCACGTGAGCGACGGTGCCCAGCGCCGCGCCGATGTCCCGCGCCAGTGCGCGCACGTAGGTGCCGGCTGAGCAGCGCATTTCCAGCTGGAGATCGGGCGAATCGTAGCCCACGGCCTGCAGCGAGAGAACGTCGACCTGGCGCTCGGGAAGCTCGACATCGCCGCCAGAACGGGCTACTCGGTAGGCGCGCTTGCCGCCTACCTGCACGGCGGAGTAGTCCGGGGGCCGCTGCGCCTGGGGGCCGACGAAGCGAGGCAGCACGTCGATGAGGTGCTGCTCATCCGGCACAGGGCCAGTCGCTACCACGTCCCCTTCGGTGTCCAGGGTATCGGTGGCTTGCCCAAAACGGAACGTGGCGGTGTAGGTCTTGTCCAAGCCGCTCAGGAGCACCGCCAGGCGAGTCGCCTGGCCCACCAGCGCACACAGCAGCCCAGTGGCAAACGGATCGAGCGTGCCGGCGTGCCCGACACGTCGCGTGCGGAAGGTACGCTTGAGAGCGTACAGGGCGCCGTGGCTGGACGCCGCCGCCGGTTTGTCCAGCAGCGCCAGCCCGCCAGCCACCGGCGCGCTCAGTCGGCCAGGTCCTTCAGCTGCTGGGTAACGTCGAAGCCCTTCCGCAGCGACTCGTCGGCCAGAAACCGCAGCCGCGGTGTGTGCCGCATCTTCATGTGGGCGGCGATCTGGCGCTGGATGTAGCCGGCAGCACCGTTCAGCGCCGCCACTGCGTCGTCGAGAGCAGCGCGCTCACCGTAAAAAGAGATGTAGACGCGGGCGCTCGATAGGTCCTTACCAACGCGCACGCCGGCGACAGTCAGGAGCGTATCAATGCGGGGGTCTTTGAGCGTGCCTCCGGAGATCAGCGAGCCAATCTCGCTCTCGAGAAAGCTCTCAACCCTTCTGAGCCGTAGCTCCGACACTCTCTCGCTGGCCCGCAGAGCTGGCGGATCGCGACGATGCCGCCGACGCCTCCAGGGTCTTCGCGACCTCGGTTACCTCGATAACCTCGATAACGTCCCCGATCTTGACGTCGTTGAAGTTCTCGACGCGGATGCCGCACTCGAACCCAGCCTCCACCTCGCGGGCGTCGTCCTTGAAGCGACGCAGGGTCTCCACGCGACTGCGATAGATGGGCCTGCCATCGCGGTTGACCTGGGCCACGGCGCCACGTCGGACCGTCCCACTCTGCACATAACAGCCGGCGATAACGCCGGTGCGCGAGTAGCGGAAGGTCTCCCGCACCTCGGCCATGCCGAGGGTCTGCTCCACCACGTCCGGCGAGAGCAGTCCCTCCATCGCCTTGCGGACGTCGTCGATTACCTCGTAGATGATGTCGTACTTGCGCACCTCGACCTTCTCGCGCTCCGCCAATGCCTGGGCGTTGGGCGCGGGCCGGATGTGGAAGCCGATGACTATGGCGTTGGAGGCGGAAGCGAGGGCGATGTCGTCCTTGTTGATGGCGCCGGCGGCGGCGTGGATGACGTTGAGCTTGATCTCGCCGGTGCTGAGCCGCTCCAGCGCGCTGCGCAGCGCCTCGACCGAGCCGTGCACGTCGGCCTTTATGACGACCTTCAGCTCCTGAACGTCGCCCTCGCTGATCTGCTCGTAGATGTTGTCGAGGGTGACCTTGCTCCCGGCCTGCGCCTCTTCGGCCTTCTTGAGCTCCTGCCGTTTCTCGCCCACCTGACGAGCAGAGCGCTCGTTCTCGGTGGCCTGGAACGGGTCGCCGGCATCCGGGATGCCGGTGAGGCCGACGATCTGCACCGGCTCGGAGGGGGTGGCCTCCTTCACCCGCTCGCCGCGGTCGTTGTACATGGTGCGGATCTTCCCGGGGAACACGCCGGCGACGAACGAGTCGCCCTGCTTCAGCGTGCCCCTCTGCACCAACACGGTGGCGACTATGCCTCGCCCCAGATCCACCCGGGACTCCACCACCTTGCCTACGGCGCGGGTCTTGTAGCTGGCTTTGAGATCGAGCAACTCGGCCTGCAGCGAGATGGACTCGAGCAGCCCCTCGATGCCCTCGTTCTTTAGCGCTGAGATCTGGCCGAACAGCGCCGATCCGCCCCACTCCTCAGGGGTCAGATCGTGCTGCTCCGAAAGTTGCCGCTTCACGCGCTCCGGGTTGGCCGCCTCCAAGTCCATCTTGTTGATGGCGACGATGATCGGTACGTCGGCGGCCTTGGCGTGGTTGATGGCCTCTACGGTCTGCGGCATGAGGCCATCGTCGGCCGCAACCACCAGCACGACGAGGTCGGTGACCTGAGCGCCGCGGGCGCGCATGGCGGTAAACGCCTCGTGGCCCGGTGTGTCCAGAAACACGATCCGGCCGCTTGCCGTGTCGACGCCGTAAGCACCGATGTGCTGGGTGATGCCACCAGCCTCGCCGGCGACCACGTTGGCGTTGCGAATAGCGTCGAGCAGCTGGGTCTTTCCGTGGTCGACGTGGCCCATGATGGTAACCACCGGCGGCCGCGTCTCCAGATCGGCATCCTCGACGGACTCTTCCTCGATGACGGTTTCGTCGAACAGGGAGACGACGTTGACCTTGGAGCCGTACTCCTCGGCCAGGATGGTGGCGGTGTCGGCATCGATCTGCTGGTTGATGGTCGCCATCGTCCCCATGCTCATGAGCTTGGCGATGAGGTCGGATGCTTTCAGATTGAGCTTCTTCGCCAGCTCCGAGACCGTAGTGGTCTCCAGGATGTCTACCTGCTTGGGTACCGGGTTGGTCTTGGGGATTTCCTTCTTGCGCGCGAAGGAGGCGAGCTTCTCCTCGTGCTCCTCGGGGCCGTACTCGAACGCCGGTCGCCGGGTCCGGTTCGTCTTGAAGAACTTCTTTGCCCCAGGCTTCCCTTCGGTGGTCGGCGCGCCGGACGAGGAGGCACCACCATTGCTGTCGAAGTTACGGTCTCGCCGTGGGCCACTGCCGGGTCTGCCGGGCGGGCGTCCGCCGGGCGACGGCCGCGGCCTACCGCCGGGGCGCCCCCCCTGGGTGCGCGGCATGCCACGGCCCGGGCCGGCTGGAGATCGCATCCGTCCGACCGGCTCGGAGTGAGTGCGAGTCGGCTCCTGAATGCCGCCACTCTCCGCCGCCGTCGATATCCGTCTGGGGGACTCCTCGGCAGCGCGAATGCGATCGGCAGCGGTGGTCAGTCGCCGGCGTGGTGCGGTCTCGCCGGCTGCAGGTGCCTTGTCCGCCGGCGCGCGGCTGCCGGCATCGGCGTCGGCGCGCGGCTTGGCGCCAGAGGATGCGCCAGTTGCGGACGGCGCCAAAGGGCGGCGCTCCGCCGGCGACGTGCCGGCGTCGGCTTGCGGCTCACCGGACCCGGTACCGCTAGCGCTGGCCTCCGTGGCTGTCGAGCCAGCAGCGGCGGCGGGCGTATTGGCCTTGGCTGCCGGCCGTGGGGGGGATGCGACCTCGTCCGCAGCGGATGCCGTTGCGGCCGCAGCCGTAGTCGGGGCCGCAGCCGTGGTAGCGGCCGCAGCCGGCGCCGCCTTCTTCTGCGCCGTCGGCTTGCGCTTGACGACGATCTTCTTCGGTTTCTTGACGACGACGACCTTCTTCTTCTCGGCGTCGGCGGCCTCTTCCGGGGGAGGCGGCGGTGGCTCTGGCTTCTTCTTTATGAGTGTTGCTTTGGGCTTGGCCCCAACACCAGCATCGGCACCCTCCTTGGGCTGCTCGGCTGCCGAATCCGTCGTCTGGTCGTCACTCATGCGCTAGTTGCACGTACCGGAGGGGAGAAGCGGCCCTAACCGCCGGTTTTTGAGTATAGCGAGACGAGAGGACCATCTGTCAACGAGCGGCGAATTGTGCCCCACCCTGCTGCCCGAAAGCTACCCCTCGTCGCCCTCTTGCTCCTCGTCGCCCTCTTCCTCGTCCTCTTCGACCACCTCGACATTCTCGTCGATTACGGCCCGCAGAGCGGTCACCGCGTCCCGGTCCAGGCCTTCGACGGCGACGAGATCCTCGTCGCTCATGGAGATGATCTCGACGACAATGTCGCGGATCTCTTCCCGCGCGCTTTCGGAATCGAGCTGCGCCAGCTGAGACAGGTCGATCGTGTCGATCAGCGCATTGAAGATTGTGGTCTTCGTTGCGTAGTACTGTTCAGACTGCTGTGAAACCTGGCGGACCTTTTCCTGCTTCGGCTCCGGCGAGGCCGGGGCTGGCGGAGATGGCGCCGGTGCAGTGTGCGGTTCCGATGTCGTATTACCAACGACTGGTGGGCTTCCTGGCGGTG
>CAJWOB010000100.1 GCA_913043885.1 uncultured Spirochaetaceae bacterium
GCCAGGGCGACCACCACACCCCCAAGCCCTTCGTGCGCAAAGCGTTTGCCAAGTATCTTGAGTGCGGCATCTTTGCCCATGGCTTTGCCCGCGCTCGCTGCGGCGACTGTGGGCACGACTACTTTGTAGCCTTCTCCTGCAAAGGCCGGGGAGTCTGCCCCTCGTGCACCACCCGGCGCATGGTGGAGACAGCAGCGCACCTGAACGATCACGTATTCCCCCGCCTGCCGGTGCGCCAGTGGGTGCTGTCGGTTCCCAAGCGGCTTCGTTACTTCATGCAGCGCGACGGAGCGGTGCTGAGCATGGTGCTGCGCATCTTTCTGCGGGTGATCGCACAAACTCTGCAGACCCACAGCCCCGGTGCGGCCCATATGGACAAGGCAGGCCTGCACATCGGTGCCATCGCCTTCATTCACCGATTCGGCTCCAGCCTCAATGAACACGTCCACTTCCACGTTTGTGTGGTGGACGGGGTGTTTGAGGAAGTGGAGGGCGAGGGCGATGCTGATGCGACCCCTCGAATCTCATCGCCGGGTGTCATCTTTCACGCGGCCACCGGCATCGATGCGGCTACCGTGGCCCCAGTGCAGACCACACTGCAAAAACGCATCCTGCGCGCCTTCGTTGCTCGGGGCCTGCTGGAGAACTGTGACGCCAAAGACATGCTGGGCTACAAACACAGCGGCTTCTCGGTGGATGCGGGGGTGTGCATCGAAGCCCACGACCGCGCTGCGCTGGAGCGGCTGCTGCGCTATTGCGCGCGTCCACCGTTTTCCATGGAGCGCCTACGCAAAGAGGGAAGCAAACTGGTGTACCGCTGTGCCAAACAGCGCAGCGAGCCCACCAGTGACAAGCGTGGTGCCAAGGCAGATGAGCTGCACCTCACACCGCTGGAACTGATCGACCGCATCGCCGCGCTGGTGCCACCGCCACGCACCCACCGGCACCGCTACTTTGGTGTGCTGGCACCAAACTCGCCGCTGAGAGCGGCGGTAACGGCGCTGGCTCAGCCTGCTGCGTCGCAACCAGCCACGGTGGAGACTGCACAACCTGGCGCGGGCGTACCTGGGGTGGCGGCGCCGGGCAACGCGGCCACACCCACACCCGAACCTGAAGCACGCCCGAAGCGAGCGGCGCATTACTTGTGGGCGGTGCTGATTGCCCGCATCTACGAGGCATTTCCGCTGCTGTGCCCCATGTGCGGTGGGCAGATGCGCATCATTGCCTTCATCACCCACAGCGCCGAAATCCGCCACATCCTGAACCACATCGGGGTGGAGTCTGCCCCCCCGCACATCACCCCGGCACGCGGGCCACCGCTGTGGGAGGGCTGCGACGCGCCGGTGGATGATGGTGCGCAAGGCGAGCCGGATTGGGATCTGGCAGCTCAACCCGACGAGGTAGACCAGCGCGTCAATTGGTGACCCAGTGAAGCGGCGGTATCCATCGCTGCGGGGAAGCAGCTGCGCGCGCGCCAGGCCCAAATGCATACTGCCTCCCAAGCTCTTGCCATTGAGCGGCAAGCGAGCGCTCAACCTTCCTTGGCCGAACGTGTTTCGAGGCCCAAAACTCGTGCCATACTTGGCCTCATGCGGTTGAATTTCCTATCCGTGAGCGACATCACGAGCACCCAGAGCAGGCCGAGCGACGCGAGGACCGGGGCGATCAGCCGGACGAGGATGCCCGGCCGGGGCTGCCGCGAACGACCGAAGTACACGATCGCGGAGATCGAGGCGAACGCCATCATCGCGAGCACGGCGAACCCGAGGATGCCGATGAGCGGGCCGAACACCTGGAGGACGGGGTCGAGATTGAGGACGGCCGCAGCGACGATCGCCACGAGCGTGACGATCGAGAGCACGAGCGAGGCATTCGAGGGCACCCGGTGCGTGCCGTGCACGCGTCCCACGAACGCAGGGAGCAGACCCGAGGACCCCATGCTGAGCTGGTAGCGGGTCACCACGTTGTGGAAGGAGAGCGCGCCGGCGAAGATGCTTCCCAGCAGCAAGGCGTTGATCACCGCTGAGAACCACGGTCCGATGTACTCATCCGCGAGGGCGAAGAGCACACCCGCGGGGTCGGCCGCAACGAGGGCCAGGACGTCGGCGGTGCCGGCACCGGTCACGATGGCAGTCGCGACGAACGTGTACAGCAGGCCGATCGCCAAGGCGGCTCCGTACGTCGCCCGAGGAATCGTGCGGCCCGGATTGCGCGCTTCGCCCCGGAACACCGCGGTGGCTTCGAAGCCCACGAAGCACAGCACGGCCCACATGATCCCGCTCGCGGGCGACCCGTGCGCGAACGACTGGACGGGGTTGAGCGCCGCGGCTGCGAATCCTTCCTTGCCGCCGCTGATGAAGATGACCGTGGCCAGGATGACCATGACGGCCCCCTCCAGGATCAGCAGCACGGCGAGCACTCGCGAGCTCAGGTCGATGTTCCGGTACCCGAGCAGGGCCAGAAGTGCGGCGGCGACAATGGACCACAGCCACCAGGGCGAGTCTGCCCACGGCGTGAACGTGGCGACCAGGTCGCTCGCGAACGGACCGGCGTAGACCGCGAGCGCGATGACCGTCAACGAGTACGCCCCGAGGGCGAGCATGGCCGCCGCATTTCCGGGAATTCGGCCGAGCCCCGCGGCGATGTACGCGTAGAAAGCTCCAGCGTTGGGGACGTACTTGCTCAGCGCGGTGTAGCCGACGGCGAACAGCAGCATCAGCACCGTGGCCACGACGAAGTAGACGGGGGCCGCGAAGTTATCCGAGAACAGGAAGGACAGGGGCAGCACGCCCGCCGCAGCGGTGAGTGGCGCGGCCGCTGCCAAGACCATAAAGACGATCGACGGCGAACCCAGCGTCTGACGCAGGGCTGGTGCGCCCGGTTCGCTGGTGTTTCCCGACTGCAGTGGCTCGTTGGCGCGCAGCTTCATTGCTTCAGGCTCATTCACGAGTCTCTCCTTTTACATTGGTTGTTCTTGATCCGAGCAGAGTAGGGACGCCGAAGAATCGCGTCGAATACCGAACTCGGTGCTGATTGTTCCGACTGCGCGAATAATGATCGCGAGTCGATTGGGCCAGTTGTCGCCGTGGACAGAGCGGAGGTCAGTCGAAGACGCCGGGCGAGTCGCTCGAGGTGTCGATCGGGCGCCGCACTTCGTCGAATCCCTTGAGGTTGTGCATGTAATCCGCCCCGAGCGCGTGTTCGAAGACGATGCTCGTGCGGGTGGAAGCCACGATCGGATGCATGCTCACCTCAGTGGCCACGATGTCTCTGAGTTGATCGGTCGAGGTGCAGACCAGGTGGATGAGGAAGTCCTCGTTTCCACCCATGTAGTAGATGCTCAGGACGCTCGGGAGCTGGGCGATCAACTGCGCGTACTCCTTCACGTGCGGACGTGCCTGGGCCCGGAGCCTGACGAAGACCATCGCCTGCACCGGCAGACCGACTCTCCGCAAGTCGACTTCAGCGTGCACAGACTTGAGGACGCCCGTCCGCTTCAGGGCCGAGACCCGAGCCGACACCGTCGACGGCGATACCCCCAGGAGTGTCGCAAGCGCGGTGATCGTGATCCGGCCGTCCCGGATCAACTCCCACAGGATGTGTTCGTCCAGTTCACCGACCTGCTCGGGCTCGGGACTCGTGCCCTGACTCAGATTGCTCAACTGCTTGTCGTCCATCTCGTTCACTTTCAGTGCCCTGGGGGCCCTGCCGCACCGCCGGCGGCGTTGCCGGCAGAGCCCCTGCGAAGACAGCTGCGTCGTCGTCGTGCACTGATCATGCCCGCTCGCCTGCGGCTGCGAGAAGCGGATGCCGCCGCAGGCAATCGTGGGAAGAAACGCTAGCGCGAGGCCCTCGCGATCGCACTGATCTCGACGACGACGCCCGGAATCGCCAGGCCGCTGACCCCGAGCGCGGTCCACGCCGGATACGGCGGTTTCACGAACGAGTCCTTGACCTCCGGGAACCAGTCGAAGATGCCCGCGACATCGCCCACGTGGTGGCTCGTGATGCTCACGATGTCGTCGAATCCCAGCCCTGCCTCGGCGAGGACGGCGCCGATGCCCTCGAACGCCAGGCGAGCCTGCTCGGCCGGGACCTCGGGAGCCTCGCCAGAAGCATCCGCACCGATCTGACCCGAGATGAAGAGGAGGCCGCCGGCCTCGAATCCGGGTGCGAAGCCGTACTCTTCGGCGAACTCGGCCATCGACGGGGGGATGATCGGCCGGCCCCCGGCGCGCTGGCCGGTCACAGCGCCAGCCCCTCCAGCGGCCCGGCTCATCGTTCGCCCTCTCGCGCCGAACCGGCGAGGATCTCCTGGGCGATCGCGGCGGCCGCCTTCTGGCCAGCCCGCACGCCACCCTCCATGTAGCCCGACCACTGGTACGAAGCCTCGGTACCGGCGAAGTGGATGCGGCCGATCGGGTCGCGCAGCGCGGCACCGAAGTTCGACATCACGCCCGTGGGCATGTAGGTGACGGGGCCGCCCCTGGCCCATTCCTGCTCGGTCCAGTTGGTCTCGTGGTAGTAGCTGGGCTCGGCCGCTTGCGGGCCGAACGCCTTGACGAGCACGTCGATGAAGCCCCGCTTCCGCTCCTCGGGCGACTTCGCCGACCAGCGGTCGTAGTGCGTGCCGCCGACGAAGCCGATGAGCGTCGAGAGCGAGTCCATCGGCTTGGTGCCGTCGAGCACGAAGACGCCCATGTCGTCGGTGTCGACGAGCGCCCCCGAGTTGCCCTGCTCGACCCAGAACGTGCTGGGGTAGCGCGCCTGGATCTTGAAGTAGCGGCCCATGGGCGCGCGCGCCTGGAGCTGCGCCCGCGAGGTCGGCAGGGCCGGCTCGAAGCGGATCTGGTTCGCGGCGATGGGCGCCATGGCGATGATGACGTTGCGGGCCCGGAGGCTGCGCTCCCCCGAGAAGACCGTGATGCCGTCATCGTCCTGCGCGATACGGGTCACCGGCCAGTTGAGGAGCACCTTCTCGCGCCCGATGGCGTCGGCGATGCGCCAGCTCACCTGAGCGGCGCCCCCGACCCACCAGGCCCACTGCGCGCCGTCGCGCGTGCCCATGAGCTGGGCGACGCCTTCGCACTCGCTGACGTAGTAGGCCCAGTAGAGGAGCGAGACCTCGGAGGCGTCGGCGCCGAGGAACACGTTCACGAAGAGCGTGTGGAGGCGCTTGACCTCGGGGTGCTCGAAGGACTCCTCGATCCACGTGGCGACGGTCTTGCTGTCGAGCTCCGCGGCGTCGGGCGAGGCCCAGGGCTCCTCATAGCCGACTCGGTCCGCGAGGGCGTCGAGCGCCTCGAGCGATGCCTCGTACTCGGCGGTGAACAACAGGCTGGGGTCGAGCTTCTCGTCGGGTGCCCGGTGCACGTTCCCGAGCATCATGTAGGTGTCGTCGCCGGGCTTGCCGGACGGCGTCATCTCGAGACCCAGGCTCGTGCCGAGTTCGATGAGGTGCTTGTGCGTCTCGCCGATGAACATGCCGCCCTTGTCGAGGGCACCGCCCGGCATACCTTCCGGCTCCGTCCAGGTGCGTCCGCCGATGCGGTCGTTGGCCTCGACGATGAGGACCTCGACGCCCTGGTCGTGCAGCGACTTCGCGGCAGCGCTGCCGGAAATGCCCGCGCCGATGACGATGACATCCGCGTCGTAAGTGGTTGGCGCAAAGCCGTTGGTGTTGACCATTGCTCTCTCCTGCTTGTCGTTGAGCTATGTTTGAATTTGGGTGACGCGCATTCTCAGGCGGCGCGGTTTTCGGCGTCTTCATTCACTTCGACACCGTCGTTGAATTTAATTCCTTCGATGACTTTTGGCAACTGGTTTCTGCCCTTGAGACGCAGCCATTTCCTTGATGCGGCCTGAATGAGGGTAAAAACCATCAGCTTTGCGGTCTTTTGGGACAACGCGCCTTTGGTGCGCGCCGTTCGGTGCCGAACCGTCGCAAAGACGCTTTCAATGGGATTCGACGTACGTAAATGGCCCCAATGTTCGGCTGGAAAATCGAAGAATGCCAGCATCGCCTCTTTGTCCTTGGTCAGGCAGGCAACGCCCTTTTCGTATTTGACGCCATATTTTTCAGAGAAAACTGTCAGCGCCGCTTCGGCTTCTCTGCGCGTTTCGGCGTGCTGAATATCGTCCAGATCTGATTTCACCGCCGGGGCCATCTTCTTGGGAAAATAGTTCAACACATTCTTCACCTTATGCACCCAACACCGTTGGTGCTTTGTGCTTGGAAACGCCCTGTCCAGCGCGTTCCAAAACCCCATGGCGCCATCACCGACCGCAATTTCCGGCGGAATGGACAACCCGCGACCTTTGATGTCGCTCAGCAACTCATGCCAGCTCTGTGCGCTCTCCCGCAGACCGACCTGAAAGCCGAGCAGTTCTTTCTTGCCCTCCGGTGTCGCGCCAATGATCACCAGCATACATTCGGCGTTTTCCTCCATCCGGGCCTGAAGATAAACGCCGTCCGCCCAGATGTAGACATAGTGACGGGTAGACAGATCGCGCCGAAGCCAAGTGTCATATTGTGCCTGCCATCCAGTCGTCAGGCGCGATATGACGCTTGGTGAAAGGTTCGGCGCATCGGGTCCCATAATGGCTGACAGCGCGTCTTGGAAATCACCTGTCGAAATGCCCTTCAGATAAAGCACCGGCAGTAACGCATCCAAGCTCACCGAGCGGCGCGCCCATTTAGGGAGTATGTTTGACGTAAAGCGGATCTTTTCTGCCGGATCGGGCGCTACCATCCGGTCGCGCACCTTGGGGCGCTGCACATCCAAAGCACCAATACCTGTCATGATCTGCCGTTCAGGGCCAAATCCGTGCCGCACAATCCGCTGGCGGCCATCCTCCAGCTGCTCATCAGCAAAACTGGCGACAAAGGCATCAGCTTCGGCTTTCAACGCTTCCGCAAGCATCCGGCGCGCGCCTTCACGCGCAAGCTCCGTCAGAGGATCTGCGATCGTTTCTGATTGGCGAAAAGGCAGGATCGTTGTATCGTTCTTCATAGGCGTATCGCTCCTTGTGGGGGGATGGCTGGCTTGATCACCTGCCACGATACGCCGCCTTTCAAATCACGCCATCACCCAAATTCACGCATAGCTCCTTGTCGTTCTCCTGCGGCTCACTGCACTGCTGTGTGCTCGTGCACTGCTGTGTGCTGATGATCACACCGCCGTCTTCGTCGATGATGCGCTTGACGATCTCAGGTGCTGTGCCAGCGGGTACTTCTCTGATTTTTGCAGGGGCTTGGATTTCAGTCGCGAGCATGATGTTCTCCGGTCGGTAGAAACTGTATGTGCTCCTGGTGTCCCGCGGAGCATGACCAGATCATACCTGAATTCAACACATAAGTGCAACGCTCACCCCTGTATGCACTTCGTACGGCGTCTTCCAGCCCAAGCGCTTGCGCGGGCGTAGATTGATCCTCGCTACTGTCCGATTGACGGCTTCGACGGTCAGCTTGCTGAAGTCGCTGCCCTTGGGGAAATACTGGCGGAGCAGACCGTTGGTGTTTTCATTGGTGCCACGTTGCCAGGATGAATAGGGGTCTGCGGTTACGCCGCATTGACCGAGACGCCGCCACCCACGTAATCCCCTTTGTGCAGGAGGTGGTCGAGCCTGGAGCCCAGGTACGCACGGATGGTTCGGCGGCATACCGCGCTCTGGGAGAACTGGGTTACACCCACCAGCGCACCGTCATGCTCGGCTCAGGCGTACCTGCCCATGTCTCCATGGCGGGAGTGCACCGGGTCGCCTCACTGGTACAGCGCTGGGTGCTGGGAACACATCATGGCTCTGTACAGCCAGACCACCTGGACGCCTATCTCGATGAATTCGTGTTCCGTTTCAACCGGCGCACATCCAGCTCACGCGGGATGCTGTTTTACCGCTTGCTGCAGCAAGCGGTGGTTACGCCGCCAGTGACGTATGGGGATGTCGTGAGCAAGAACACCGGGGAGAGCCAATCGGATACCATTGCTGGATGAAATCACAGTATCAATGGGGCTGCTGGAGCTAAATAGATACCCCTTGCATTTGTACAGTATTCATGTCAGCCACTTCCAAGCCCAAGCTCTACAACCCAC
>CAJWOB010000101.1 GCA_913043885.1 uncultured Spirochaetaceae bacterium
CTACGGCTCGCGGATGCAGGCGAACCTGTCGGAGGAGCGCTGGAGCACGCTGCCGGAGCCGCTGCAGATGCTCACCCGCCACCGCGCCGAGGGCGTGCGCGACCGGCTGACTGGGGACACTGCCGGCAACCGCAGCAGCATCATCGCCTGTGACAGCGCCCTGCCATCGCTTGCCCGTGCCGGCCTGGCGCCGGACTACGTGGTCAGCGTCGATTGCCAGCATGCCAGCTACCACCACTGGATGGCGCTCGCAGCCGGCGAGCGTGGAGTGGCCACGGTTCTCGACGTCGCCTCCCCTCCCATCGTCGCCCGGCACGCGGCGCAGCCGCTGTTCTTTGCCGGTGGCCACCCCATGACGCAGTACCTGGCGCAACACTGGCTGTCGCTGCCTTCCCTCCCCACCGACGGCGGAAACGTCGGCTATGCGGCGGTGGCCTTCGCGCAGTCGCTGGGCTTCGACAGCATCGATCTGGCCGGGCTCGACTACGCGTACGCGAGAAAGCGCTACGCCCGCGGCGCCGACATGTACACTTCCATGGCGCGCCTACAGTCGCGCCATGCTCCGATCGAGCACCAGGATATGGCGGCAATCCTCAGGTCCTCACCGCAGCGCCGGCGCCGCGCGGGCGGTACCGTGTACGAGACAGCGCAACTGGTGCGCTATCGCCGCTCGCTGGCAGCGCTCCTCTCCGAACGTTCTCCCACGCCTCCGGTCGCGCCGTGGCAGGCCACCGCCCCGCCCCTCGTCTCCTGGCGGCAGACCCTCCAGCAGCTGCGCGATGCGCTGCTACGGCTCCCCGACCCTCAGCTGCCCTTGCGGGGCTACCTCGAGGGGTTGCGGCCCGCGCACCGTGACTTGATCACCATCATGCTGCCGGCCGCCGCCTCACTGCATCGCCGCGAAGCGCACACCGCAGTAAGTGAAGAGGGACAGGACGCGGCCGAGCTCATCGAACAGACACGGACGTGGTCGATCAGCCTGATAGAGCGTACGATTCGCGGCGGCGGCGAGGTTTGAGGAGGCGATGAGCAGCGCTGCGCCGGGGCAGTCGGTTCCCGGCCTTTTTGTGCGTGTCTACGCGGCTGTGGCATTGGTGGCGTTGGTGGGGCTGCTCACCTACACCGGCCTGGCGCTGTTGCTCGCCCACGGCCGAGCGCTCGATCGAGCGAACACCCAGTTCGCCAGCCTGAACCCGTCCCTGACGGCCGAGTATCTCGAGCAGCGCACTCTCTCCTCCACTGCGTTCCGCCAGGTCGCGGCGCAGGCGCTGGCCGCCGCAGATGGTCCCGAAGCCATCCTGATGTCATCGAGCGTGGATGGCGTCGCCTTCGCCACCGCGGATCGCGCCGACCGCATTCTCCTATCGGGGGGTGAGCCGACGGCCATCGCGCAACGGCCGCTCCTGCGCGTGCTCAGCGCGCCGTTCCGTGGCGCTCGAGAGCTGCGGCTGGAGGCATCCTACCCACTGCTGCAAGCCGACGATGCATTCCCGATCCTCCGCACCGCGCTCTTCGGCGTCCTCGTCTTCCTCCTGCTAAGCGGCATCGCGTTCGTCCTCCGCGTCATTCTGCGGCCGTATCCATCCCATCGGCCGCGCACCCCGCAGGCGGCAGCGCCAGCTCGACAATCGGTCAGACAAGAGGCGGCAGCACGCGACACACTCGAGCGCCGGCGCCCGCGCCGCGAGCCAGCCTTGGCCATGCCGGGTTCGATGATCTCCACCACCGGTATCAGCAGGGCCGACTTCCTTCGCGAGCGACTGGACAGCGAGCTGACGCGAGCTGGCGGGCTGGACGCCGAGCTGTGCCTGGTGCTGGTTGCCGGCCGTGGCATCGGCGGCGACCGGCAGCGCTATGTGCGCCTTGGCGCGATTCTGCGCGAGCTGGCGGTGGTGCCCGACCTGGCCTTCGAGTACGGCAGGACCGGGTTCGCCCTCATCATGCCGGAAACTGAGCTCGGAGATGCGATCGACAAGCTCGGTTCGGTTCGCAGCCTCTACGAGCGGGACGGTCAGGGCGTGCACGTCGCGATCGGCATCAGCCAGCGCGGCGGCCGCCTCATCGACGGCAAACGCCTCTTCGCCGAAGCCAAGCGAGCGCTCGAGCGGGCGGTCCGCGCCGGCGGCAACCAACTGGTCGGTTTCCGGGCCGACCCGGTCAAGTTCCGCCGTCGCCAGGGCACCGCCACCGGGTAGCGCCACCTTCGGGCAACGTCGTCACAGCCGCCGGCGCCGCCTCGCGGGCGCCGCGCTGCGGCGGGCTAGTCCTGGAACTCGATGCTCAGCTCCTGCAGATCACGGGTAAGGAACGCCTCCGGGAACTCCTCGCGCGCCTCCCGTACTAGCTTGCGCAACTCGCGGTCGGTATAGCGAGGGCTGTAATGAATGAGGCCCATGCGTCGAACCCCCGCTCGCCGGGCCAGCGCCCCTGCCTGCGCCGCCGTCAGGTGTTTCTTGTCCCTGGCGCTGTTTCGCAGGTCGTGGGTGAACATCCCTTCACAGATCAGCAAGTCGGCGTTGGACACAAACTCATCCAGGCCGGGACACATCAACGTGTCGGTGACGAACGCGAACTTTCGTCCTGCGCGCGCGGCGCCCATCACCTGATCCGGGGTGACCGTGCTGCCATCCTCGAGGGTGACGTCGTTGCCCGCTTGTAGCTGCGACCAGAGCGGCCCCCGCGGCACCTCGAGCTCCGTAGCGCGTTCCGGGTAGAACGTCCCGGGCCGCTCATCCTCGACCAGCGAGTACCCCATGCACGGTTTGGAGTGGCGCAGGCGCATGGTGTGCACCTCGAAGTCGTCCCCGCGGCACAGCAGCCCCTCGTCCATGCTCTCGTGAATGACGATCTCGTAGTTGATGTAGATCCCGAGGACGTTGATGTAGTGATCGATGTAGGCGCGCACCTTGGGCGGCCCATAGATATGTAGCGGCTCGGAACGCTCCACCTGGGACGACAAGGATAGGATTCCTGCCAAGCCAGTAACGTGGTCGGCGTGGGTGTGCGAGATGAAGATGCGTGAAATCTTCTTCCACCGTAGATTGAGCCGGCGGAAAGCGATTTGAGTCCCCTCACCGCAGTCGAACAGAAACAGGTCTCCCTCCCTGCGCAGAAGAACCGAGGTGAGACCACGCCCGGGGAGCGGCATCATCCCCCCGCTACCGAGAACAAATACTTCGATGTTCATGGGACGACGGCAGTGGCGCGACGGTCCGCGATAGCCGCACGACAGTCGGCGGCGCGAGTATAGAGGCACGGTCTCGCCGATGTCCACGAACTCGATGCTCGATGGCGTTGCCGGCCGCGTCGCCGCCCGCGCGGCCCTGCTGCGCAGCGTGCGGCGCTTCTTCGACCAGCGCGGTTTCGTCGAGGTGGATACGCCCGTGCTGACTCGCTCGCTCATCCCCGAGCCCGCTATCGACGTCTTCGTCACCGAGGCCGCGCATCGTGCTACCCCGTTGTATCTGGTGCCCTCACCCGAGCGATGGATGAAGCGTCTCCTGGCGGTCGGCTGCAGCGCGATCTACCAGATAGGCCACGCGTTCCGAAACCTCGAGGAGATCGGGCCCTGGCACGCGGATGAGTTCGCGATGCTGGAGTGGTACACCACTGGGGAGGACTGGCTGGCGGCCAGGCAGACCACGCTCAGCCTGCTGCACGCGGTCACCGCGGCGCTCGAGCCATGGCGGGACGCATCGGACCTTCGCTCAGCCCCCGCTCGCTCCTGTGGCGCGGAGCTATCGCTGCCGCCGGAGGTGCACACCGTTGCCTCGCTGTGCCAGCGCGCGCTCGACTCGCCGCTGGTCTCCCTCTCCCTTGTGGAGTTGCAGCAGGTGGCAGGACAAGTAGGGACGGAATGGTCGGCGGACGACACCTGGGAGCAGCTGTTTCATCGCCTGTTCCTGACGCATGTAGAACCGACGCTGCCCCGGGACCGGCCGGTTTTCGTCACCGACTACCCCAGCGGTGTGCCGACCCTGGCACGAGCGGCGGCCGACGCAGCGGTGGCCGAGCGCTGGGAGCTCTACCTGGGCGGCGTCGAAATCGCCAACTGCTATCAGGAGGAAGTCAGCGGCCAACGGCTCGCGGCGGTTTTCGGTGCGGAGGCAGAGCGCATCCGCAGATCGCACACGCCCCGACGGGTGGACTGGGAATTGCCGGATCGGTTCGGCGACAGCCCGCCGTGCACGGGTGTGGCGCTCGGCATCGACCGGCTCCTCGCTCACCTACTAGGCGCGCCGAGCATCGCAGCGATCGGGTACTGCGACACGGCCCGCTGATTCGGACTACCGTGCGCCAGCGATGATCAAAGCCAGCGCGATCGACAAAGGCACCTTCTTGCTGATCAAGGGCGCTCCTCACCTGGTGGTAGAGCGGGAGTTCGTAAACCCCGGCAAGGGGTCGGCGTTCGTGCGCCTCAAGCTCAAGAACATTCAGACCGGCCTCGTGACCCGCCAGGTCAACAAGAGCCAAGAAACTCTCGAGGACGTGGAGATAGAGGGAGTCAACGCGCAGTACCTCTACGCCGACGACGACTCGTATGTGTTCATGAACTCCGACACCTTCGATCAGTTCAACGTCCCGGTTTCCGGGCTCGAGGATCGCCGCCACTACCTTATCGAAGGGGACAGCTATCAGGTGATGATGTGGGGAGAGACGCCACTGGACATCAAGGTGCCGATCAAAATGGCCCTGGAGATCGCCGAGGCGCCGCCGGCGGAACGAGGAGACACGGCGACCGGTGCCAGCAAGACCGTCACCACCGCCACCGGCCTGCCACTCAAGGTCCCCATCTTCATCAAGGAAGGCGATCGCGTCGTGGTTAACACCGAGACCGCTGAGTACGTCGAACGCGCCAACTGACCACCAGCATCCGGCCCGGCTGACCGCATACCAGCCCGCGGCTGCGGCCCCCTTTCTGCACAAGCAGGTCCGCCTCCGTTTTGGCGGCCGGTCGCTGCAGCTCGGCCTCTCTCAGTCGCTCTTCAGCAGCCATGACGTCGACGTGGGGGCGGCGGCGCTGCTGGCCACCGTCGCCGACCGCGTGGGCGCCAGGCACGTCGCCAGCGTCGCCGACGTCGGCTGTGGCGTCGGCACGCTCGGCCTGGCCGCCGCCGCTCGCTGGGGCTGCCCCGCACACATGTTCGACCGCGACGCGCTAGCGCTGGCGGTGAGTGTAGCCAACGCAAACGCCAACTCCCTGGCCGTCCACCTGCATGGCGCGCTGGGATCTCGTAGCGTGGTAGCCACCGCCGCCATCGGGCCCAGCTCCGGCTACGACCTAGTGTTGTGCAACCTGCCAGCGAAAGCCGGGGCCCCGGTGCGGGGCGCGATCATCCACGATTGCGCGTCGATGCTTGCGCCCGGAGGCGTGCTCGCGCTGGTCGTCGTCGCACCCCTGCACGGCGAGACCGAGGCAACGCTCGCCGCCATGCGCGGGGAGCTGTGGCAGCGCCGTGAGCCTGGCCACGCCATCTTTCACCACCGCGCGGACGTCGGCGACGACCGCAGCCGCGACCGTGACGCTGCTGAGCAGCGCGAGCCGTTCGCCGCTTACGTGCGCGCCGATGGGACGCGCACCCTCGCCGGTGCCAGCGTCCCCGTCCGCTCGATGTTCGGCCTTCCCGATTTCGATACCAGCAGCTACCTCACCCAGCTGCTGGCCTCGTTGCTTGCAGCTCGACCTGCCGCCGAGTGGGCGAACTGGAGGCGGATGTGGCTCTGGAATCCCGGCCAGGGCGAGCTGGCGTCGTGGCTGGTGGACCGCCGTCGCCAGCAGGCGCCCAATACGGCGCCGCAAGTAAGCCTGGCGAGCCGTGACGCGCTACAGATCCACGCCACCGAGACCAATCTGAGAGCGAGAGGCGACCTGCTGAAGGTCACCGTGCATGCGCCATCGCCCAGCAGCGCCGCACACGAGCTCGCCAGCGCGGTAGAGCACGCAGAAAAGGCCGACCTGGCCGTGGTGCCGCTGGAGCAAGACGTGGCGCGCACTGAGGGAGAGCGGCTGCTCGTCACGCTCGCCGGCAGCCTGGCCCCGGGAGGGCACCTCGTAATAGGGGGCAAGGCGGGGCTGGTCGGCCCGCTCCTACAGCGCCGCGCCACCGCGGGTCTCAGCCTCGTCAAGCAGATGCGGCGCAAGGGACAGGCGGCCGCCGTCTGCGTGGCGCGCGCCTGATCGCCCGCACCCCTGCTACTCGCTGGCCCCGATCAGGCGGCGTGCCTGGTGGGCGCGTACGCGGTACTCGCCAGCCCGCTCCTCCTCGCCAGCACGTTCGGCGGCGGCCGCGGCGAGCTGCCACGCCTCGGCAGCAATCGCCAGGTCTGCTGCAAAGTGGAACGCCACCGCCGCCAGTGTGTCCGCCGCCTGTGCGGCCTCTTCACTCGACTCCGCTTGCATGGCCTCGATGCGAGCCGCCCCGAGCGAGGCCTGGCCGGCAAGCGGAGATGCGGGGTCGAGCGTAAGGCCGCCGTAGACCCGTAGCGCCCACTCGAGCTCGCCGGTGCGCTCCCACAATTGCGCCATCAACAGCTGTGCCTGCCTCCGCACCGGATGGCCGCGGGAGGGCAAGGTCAGCGTCAGAGCCGCCTCGAGTGCCGCTATGGCAGCCGGAGGGTCGCTGACGGATAGCTCTCGCGCGAACGCCATGTGCACCGTCGCCGCCAGCTCGGGCGGCACCTCCTCGGCCAGCGCCTGGCGGTAGTAGTAGCGCACCTCCGCGGCGCCGGCCCCGGCTAGCCAGGCCGCTACCACCGCCACCGCCTCGTCCCGCCGCGAGGTGGCTGGGTGTTGGGTCACCAACTCCCAGGCGCGCGCCAGGGCGGTCGCTGAGCTCCGCTCGTCGGCGACCGTCATGGCCAGATAGCGTGCCTGTTCGGCCAACCCCGGCCAGCGGCCATTCGCTCCGCTGGCTACGGCCAGCGCATGGTGTTCCGCCTCCTCCAGCGCACCCCGCCCGCCTAGGATCTCCGCTCGCCGCAGGCCCGCGTTGAGCGTCAGTTGGTGCTCCGGGTGGCCACGCTCCAACTGATCTAGCGTCCGGTTGGCCGCGTCCAGATGCCCTCTCTGCAGCTGCGCCGCGGCTAGCTCGTACAGCAGCGCCGGGTGCAGCGCAGCCTCCGGAGCGAGCCGCGCCGCCGACGCGGTGAGATGGGCAATGCCGTCGCCCGCCCGTCCTGCGCGGCTAGCCGCGAGCCCCGCCCGGTACAGATTGCTGCCGGGATCGACGCCGGCGGCGGCGAGCGAGACGAAGGCGTCCTCCGCCGCCGCTAGCTGGCCGTCGCGAAACAGGGACCACGCCTGCCGTGTGGCGGCCTCCTGCCATAGCCCGGCGTCCCCGGCGCCGCGGGCAGCGGCATCGGTGGCACGCCCGTACTCGTCGGCCGCCGCCGCCTCGTCGCCCAGACGCGAGTACGCGGCAGCGAGCAGCAGTCGTGTCTCAGCCTCCCACAGCGCCTCGGCTCCGTGCGGCGTCACCTGCATGGCGGCGACCACCGGCGCGGCCCAGGCCACCACTTCGCGGTAGGCGCCGGTGTTGAATCGGGCGATCGCCGCCGCGAGCCTGGCTCGGGCACGCAGCTCCTCCGACGGCGGGTTAGCGGGCTGATCCCATTCGGCGGGTCCCAGCCGGTCGCTGGTGGCAGCCACTTGGTCGAAGAGCCCCGCAGCCCGCATATGCTCCCCCCGCGATGCGTACACCGCGCCGACGGCGTACAGCGCTTCGGATCGGTCTCTGGCCCCGGACAGCACCTGCAGGCCGTCACGCTCGTGTCCCGACGCCACCAGCGCCACGCCACGCATGCGGTGCTCCTCGGCACTCAGCTGGCGCCGCGTAGCGATGCGGTCGAGCACCTGCAGGCGAAGCGCGCTGTCGCCGTCGGTGGTGACCCGCAGCAGCAGCGCCTCGGCCTCCGGGTCCGGCGCCGTTTCCGTCGTCAGGATCACGTCCACCTCGCCCCCCCCGAGGATGAAGCACGTGTGTCCTGGCTGGCCCTCGGCACAGAGCACCCAGTCTGTACGAGACAGGCGTGCGTCC
>CAJWOB010000102.1 GCA_913043885.1 uncultured Spirochaetaceae bacterium
CGGGACGGGCGGCGTATGCGCGTCGCGATCCGCAGCAGAACGCGGAGGCCTGGTACGAGCGCGCCGGCGGACGGTTCTCAGCGGAGCTCCAGGCCCGGCTGGATGCGGATGCACAGGCGAGTGCCTTCTACGCCGAGATGCCGCCGTCGGTGCGGAAGCTGTACGTGGTCTGGGTGATGAGCGCCAAGCGCGAGGAGACGCGCGAACGTCGCTTCGCCACCGTGCTGGAGTGCGACCGCGAGGGCCGGCGAATACCACAGCTGCAGCCGCCCAACCGCAGCTAGACGCGAGCTACGCGCGGTACCGTGGCTGCCACGCTGCGCCGGGCTCAGCTGTGCCGCGCTACTCCCGCGGCCGACTGAAGGAGTCGAACACCCCCTTCAGCTGATCCCCGACGTTCTCGAGGACCGAGACGACTTTGTCCGCAGCCTGGGCGAGGGGGTCGGAGGACTCCTTGAGCTCCTCCCGATAGCGGTCACGGGCGGCACGGAACCGCTCCACCAGCTCCTCGTCGCTGTCTTCCCCACGGCGCACATAGTCGCCGCCGACGATCTTCTGATAGTCGCCGGCGTCGACCCAGCTCTTCAGCTCGCTGATGCGAGCCACCGGTAGCGGGTGCGAGCGCCAGACCAGGTTGAGCAGCTTGTGCACGCTGTCCAGCATGGTGCCCCCATCGTGGTACTCCCGCGCCTGCTCCAGGAACGCGCCTGCGTTCATCTGAGTGAGGTCGGCCCCGCCGGCTAGCTTCATGAGCGCGGTGTTGGAGGCCGCCGGGTCCTGGCAGCCGAGTGCGCCTGCGCGGTCGGCGCTCAACTCACTCTTGCGGTCCCACTCGGCCAACGCCGCGATGATTGCGGTAAGGGCGATGTTGGCGCCGGGGATGCGGATCATGCCGAAGGGGATGTTGATCAGGAGCCACAGCAAGGTCTTGTAGAGGACGTGGCCACTCAGGCAGTGGCCGAGCTCGTGCGCCAGCACCGCGCTCAGCTCGGCGTCGTCGAAAGCGTCAACTGCGGATGAATTGATGGTGATGAACGGGTCATCGGCACCGATTTCGCCGGCGTTGAGGAAAGGAGCCTGCGCCACGAAAAGACGCGGGCGCTCCGGTGCGTCGAGCAGCTCACACACGGTGCGATACAGAGCGTTCACCCTCGGGAACTGACGCTCACTCACCTCGACGGCGGAGCCGAGGTGCAGCAGGAACAGCGACTTTTCTGTAGTGGCGCCGATGAGCTTGCGCGTCAGCTCCGGCAGACCTGGCACGCGCTCGAGGGCGGCGAGCGCGGCGGCGTCGGCGGGATGCTGCCAGGCCCGCGGACTGATGTTCCTTAGCGCGACCTTGCCGGTTGACTGAATGCTGTGCTCTGCCATCGCAAGCGAACACTATACCTCGCCCTGGGTGTTGACCCGACCCTGCGACGCGGCAGTGGTGGAAGCGCCGTCGGCGTCGGCGTCACGGTGTGCGAGTCCCTGGGTGGCGATCCGCGCCGCCCCAGGGCGGAGGACGCTCGAGCCAAGGAACGGTTAGGCAGTACGAGGTGCGCCGGCGACCAGTGGGAAGTTGTTGCCCAGCAGCGGTTGACCGTCGGGGACCGAGAGCAGGGGCCCCAGTGGGTGGGTGGGGGAGCGGTCGCGCTGGACGCGAACGTCGTCCGCCATGTAGATGACGATAAAGGCACGCCGCTGCCGATCGGTGCGGTTCTCCGGCGTGGCGTGGAAGTTCAGGCAGTGGTGGAACATGCACTCACCGGCGCTCAGCTCCACCGCGGTCCCGGCGCTGGCGTCCAGTTCCTGGACATCGTCCCGCGCGGAGCGATAGCCGGGATCGGCGGCCTTGCGTTCGCGATCGCGCTGCCAGGCGGCGAGGCCAAACCTCTGATCGGTGTGGCTGCGTGGAATCACGTGCATGCAGCCATTCGCTGCCGTGGCATCGTCCAGAGCAATCCAGCAGCTCACCAGGTCGGGGGTGGCCAGCGGCCAGCCGTAGAAGTCCTGGTGAAACCAGAAATGGCGGCTCTCGTCAGGGGCTTGCTGATGATGTGGTCGTGCCACAGCCGGATGCGGTCGGTGCCGAGCAGTCGTTGCGCAACGCTGGTGAGGCGTAGGTCGCGGACGATGCGCTCGAACAGGGGATCACGCTTCCATACGTTGACGTACTGGTCGTAGAGCGGTTTCTCCACCGCCTCGGGGTCGCCGCCGCGGCGATGGCCGGTGCGAAACTCGGGGGACGAGTCATTGCCACCGGCTGCCTCCTCCCCCTTGATGCGGGCCAGCGCGGTGCACATGTCCTCGACCTCGCCGGGTGCGAGCACTTCTCCATAGCGAAGGTAGCCCTCCCTCGCGTAGACAGCGACCTGCTCGTCGCTGAGCGGGCGCGGACTAGTCACGCCGCAATATAGCAGCGGTACTCGCGGCGTGCAGTTCTTCGCTGGTCCGCCGGCCGAGCTCCGCGGCGGGCGATGGGCCACAGACTTGCCAGTCCGCTGCGGCGGTGCGACAACTTCCGCGTGGGCTACTTCGATACCGAGAAGGGCGTCGACGAGTACCTCGGTATGACCCATGGGCCCGACCGCGGGCTGGTCGCGCGGCTGACGCCGCTGCTTGTTGCCGGCGCCAGCGTGCTCGAGATAGGAATCGGGCCCGGGTACGACCTATTACTGCTCGCTGAGCGCTACCGTGTGGTGGGCACCGATCGTTCTCCGATCTTCGTGCGACGCTTTGGCGAGCAGCATCCGGACATCGACGTGCGCGTGGCAGATGCGGCGTCGTTGGACATCGCCGAGCGGTTCGATGCGGTGTACAGCAACAAGGTGCTGCAGCATCTCAGCGACGAGGAGCTAAGGGCGTCGCTGGCGGCGCAACACCGCGTGTTGGTCCCCGGCGGCGTAGGCCTGCACGGTCTGTGGTACGGCACCGAGTGTGAGCACTATGCTGGGCTTCGCTTTCAGCAATACATCGAGGAGAGCTTCGCCGTGCAGCTCGGCGGTCTGTTCAGCGTCGAATCGACGGTTGCCTACGGTGAGGAGAAAGATGGCGACTCGATCGCCGTTATCCTGAGGAAGGAGGCTTGATGGGACACGTGCGGTGGGAGGAGCTGACCGCCGATGGCTTCGAGGCGGCGGTGGAAGCGGCGCAGGGCGTCTGCATCCTGCCGCTCGGGGTGCTGGAGTACCACGGCAACCACCTGCCGCTTGGAACCGACATGTACCGCGCCCACCGTATGGCATGCGAGGTGGCAGAACGCGAGCCGGCGGTAGTGTTCCCCGTGCTCCCGCTCGGCGCCAACTGGGAGGCGCGGCCATACCCCGGCGGTGTCGCTCTGGCCAACAACCTGCTGTTCAGTCTCCTAGAGGAGGTGTGCGACGCGATCGCGCGCAATGGGCTGAAGAAAATCGTCATCATCAGCGGCCACGGCGGCAACAAGTGGCTGCTGCCGCAATTTGTCATGCAGGTGGTCGACAAGGGCAAGGACTACGTCCCGCTCTACTGCAACGCCCGTGGTGTCGACCCCGACGCGGTCGGCGGCTACATGGACGTGGAGTTGTTCAACCGCGCCTTCGATTCCAACGACTACGGTCACGCCTGTGAGTGGGAGACCAGCGAGATGCTCCACCTCCACCCGGATCTGGTGCGGATGGAGGCGGCCACCGACGTCGATCTACCCCCCGCGACCGACTCGATCACCTGCCAAACACCTACGCGCCGATGGACTGGTTCTCGCGGCAACCGGAGCTGGGACGGGGCACGCCCGGGCCGGCGACGGCGGAGAAAGGCCGCGCGTTCTGGGAGCAACAGGTAGCCGCATTGGCGGAGCTGGTGCAGACGATCAAGCGCGACACGATTGCCCGCGATCTCTACGACGAGTTCACCCGGCGCATCTACCGCCGCTAGTCGCCGCCGCAGCACCCTCGAAACGATGCGAGCCGGTCAGGCTCTCCGCGCACAACTCTTCCCCCTTTACCTTCCCGGGCTGGTGTTCTCGACTGCCTGGGCGGGGCTGCAGCTGGCGGTGCCGCTGTTTGCGCTCGGCCGTGGAGCGACCGCGGCACAGACCGGGGTAATTCTGGCACTGTTCGAGCTGGGGAGCCTTGCCGCCAGTGCGCCGGGTGGCGCCCTCGTCGCCCGCTCGTCGCCACGCACCGCTAGCGCTCTGGGTGCGATCGTGCTCGGCGTCACCATCGCCGTCGCCAGCACGCTCCCCGGCATCGTCGCTTTCGCCGCGGCGGTGTTCGCCATGGGCGTGGCCCGCGGCCTGTGGGAGGTGTCGCGGCTGGCCTACGCCCGCTACTCCGCTCAGGGGCCGGACCGCGGAAGGGTGCTCGCCGCGTTGGGTGGTGTGCATCGTCTCGGCTCGGTGTTAGGCCCGGGTGCAGCTGGGCTCATCGCGGCCGCCGGCGGTGTGCCGCTGGCCCTGCGCGTGGTGGCCGGGGCCATGGTGGTCGCCGGCGTTGTCACCGCATTGCTGATGCGGGACACCGGAATGGCGTCGCGCGACCGCGCCGACGAGCGGCGCAGCTCCTTGCGCGGCGTGGTGCGCAGCCATTGGCGCGACCTGCTCCGCAATGGCGGTCCGATCATGATCCTGATGCTGGTGCGCACCTCGCGGCGACTGCTGCTGCCGGTGTGGGGCGAGCTCGAGCTCGAGCTGGATGAGGATGCCATCGGGCTGGCGGTGAGCGTCAGCTGGGCGGTGGATCTGGCGTTGGTGTACGTGGGCGGCGTGGTGTCGGACCGGTTCGGTAGGCGGATTGCCAGCACCACCGCCTTGCTGGTGATGTCGCTCGGGCTGCTGTTGCTGCCGCTTGCCGGTAGCTACGCGCTGCTACTGCTGATTGCCGGACTGATGGGTGCCGGCAACGGCTTCAGCTCCGGTCTGGTAATGACCATGGGCGCCGATCTGGCGCCGCGTGGTCAGTCGGGCCGCTTCCTTGGTATCTGGCGCCTACTGGCGGACGTCGGCGCCGCGTCCGGACCGCTGGCAATCGGCGGTGCCGCCCGGCTACTGTCGCTGGCGGCGGCGGGACCGGCCACCGGCGTAATCGGCTTGGTCGGAGCCGGGCTGTTCCTGTTTGTGGCCCGTGAGACCGGCGCCTCCGCCGACCAGGAGCCGGACGCCGGACGTCAGGGTCCCGCTGGGTCGGCCGGCTGAATGTCGAGGTCGAGCTCGCGCCAGTAGTAGCGGAGCGGATCATCCTCGGACCACGTCGCATAGACCTCTTCCCAGGTTTGCCAGCGCATGTGCGGTAGCAGGGAGTGCTCGTGCACGGGGTCACTCGCCCTCTGGTAGCGGAAGTCACAGGAAAACCGGACCTCGTCCATCTTCTCGTTGTCGAGGGCTTGATGAACGGTGAGGCTGTGGAACAGCAGCACGTCGCCGAGGCGCATCGGTCCGCAACGCCAGTCCCATGGCTCGACCGCAGCCAGATTGATCGACCCCTCCGGTACCTCGCGTAGCCCTTCCCGATGAGATCCCGCCACCAGCGCCAGCCCGCCGAGCTCGGGCGGACAGTCACTGAGCGGGATCCAGGCAGTCCAGGTGTCGGTCGAACCCTTGACTGGCCGGTGATCCTGATGCGGGTCGGTGGTGATTTCAGGGTGGCCGGGGAACACCGTGCGCAGGATGTTGCGCGGGTGGGCCAGCGTTCGCTCGCCGATGAGGGTGTCGAACACCCTCATCAGCGCAGCGTCCACGGCCAGTCGGTGGAACGCTGCAATCTGGAGAATGTCGCGATAGTAGGCACGGAAGCGGGGTGAGTCCCGCCACTCGCTCACGAAGCCGGCCTCGATCGGGCGCTCGTCGGCATCCATCAAGCCATGCTCGCGGGCGACCTCCACCACCGCCCGTCTGGTGGGCGCGAGCGTCCTGGCCGTAAGCAGGCCAGGCAGGTACAGGTACCCGTCGGTCGCGGCGCGCTCACGCAGGTGCGCCGGCTCCGCGAGCAAGGCGGAGGCATCTTCCAGCGGCGCGGTGCGAGACATGGCCGCCATTGGCATGGCCGCACGGTAGCAGCTGGCCGACAGATGTCGCTACTGTCGGCGTCGATGACCTCGGTACTTCTGGCAGGTCTCGGTGGCTTTGTCGGTTCCTCGCTTCGCTATGGCGTCGCACTGCTCCTGCCCGCCGCGTCACGCGGCGGGTTTGGCGTGGCCACCGTTGCCGTTAACGTAGTTGGCTGTCTATCCATTGGCGTGATCACCCAGGCGATGGCATCCCGCGGCGCGCTCTCGCCGCACCTCACCGTGTTCCTGATGGTTGGCTTGCTGGGTGGCTTCACCACTTTCTCGACCTTCGGGCACGAAACGGTCGAGATGTGGCAGCAGCGTGGCCCGTCCGTCGCTGCGTTGGTGGCCGCCGCCCACGTCGTTCTCGGCGTCGGCGCCGTCTGGGTAGGCCGCCTTGCGACCCAGCGGGTACTGAACTAGCCGGCGGTCACAGGGTGGCAAGGATGAACAGCCGCCGGAAGGGAAACAGCGTGGCGCCGGTGGGCGTCGGTGGATATGCCTCCCGCAGCCGCTTGCGGTAGCTACTCGAGAACCGTTCGCGATCGTCTGGCTGCAGGGCGGCGAGTACCGGGCGCAGTGCAGAACCCTTGAGCCACTCGAACACCGGGTCCGCGCCGGCAAGCGGATGGAGATACTCGGTGGTCCAAATCTCCACATCGGCGGCGACATCGGCCAGGGCGTGGTAGTAGCTGTCGCGATGGTTCACCCAGTCGCGTTCCGCCCATCGTAGCGCAGGCGCCACGCGATCGTCAGGCAGACCAAGGGCTCGCAGCGACTCACCGATCAGGCGATGTGATGACTGGTCCCAGTTCACCGGCACCTGGATAGCCAGGCAACTCCCGGCCCCGCGCAGATAGGAGGCCAGCCGGCGCAGCAGCGGCGTGTGACTCTCGTCGACCCAGTGCAGGACCGCGTTGGAGAAGATGAGGTCGAACCGCCCGTTCGGACACCAAGTGCGGATGTCGCCGTGGCGCCACTCGATGCGGGCGGCGCGCTCGGCCGGGTGCTCGGCGGCACGGCCACGTGCGTCGTCGAGCATCTCGCTGGAGCTGTCGAGCCCTAGCAACCGAGCCCGTGCCCATCGTTCCGCTATCAGCCAGGTAACCCGGCCGTCGCCACACCCCAGATCGCAGACGGTAGCCGGGTCGGTTAGGGCGACCTGGCGGAGCAGATATAGTGCCGGCCTGAGGCGGGAGGTCGCGAAGCGCTGATATTGACCGGGGTCCCAGGTTGGCGTGTGCGTCACGCGGGGGGGGATTCGACGGCGGCGCCACGCCAGCCGCCGTCGAGCAGCGCTATCAACTCGCGCTTGTGCTCTGCGTAGTCGACGTCGTCGGCCAGGCTACGTGTTTCGTGCGGATCCACTTCCAGGTCGTACAGCTCCTCCGCGGTAACCCCGCCGCGGTCTTCGTAGCGCACGTAGCGGTAGCGATCGGTGCGCACCGAGTAGCCGTGGTGACCGGTGGGGCGGGTAGGGGAGCCCTCGCCCTCTACGGGCGGCGCCGCGAGCGCGATGTCGCCGGCCGCAACTGGGATCTCAGCAAACGCCGCGCGTTTACCGGGGAGCCCCGGATTGGCGAGCAGGGGAGCGCAGCTGCGGCCTTCGAGATGGGCGGGGGCGTCGACACCGCACAGCTCACAGATCGTGGGGTAGACGTCGACGTGCTCGGTCAGCGCGGAGGTGGCGGTAGCTGCGCCGGAATCAGGTGTACGAATGAGGAGCGGCACACGGAGATCCAGCTCGTAGTGGGTCTTCTTGCCGAAATGATCGTGCTCGCCGAGGCTGTAGCCGTGATCGGTGGTCAGCACCACCACCGTATCCTCGGCGGCGCCGGCCTTCTCCAGCGCGTCGAGTAGTCGTCCTACCTGGGCGTCGAAGTAGCTCATGGCCGCGTAGTGGCCCTGGATAAGCTCCCGCCCCTGCTCCTCCGTGTGTCGCCACGGTGTGTCGTACAGATCCATTGTGTAGTACTGGCTCGGCTCGCTGTGGGGCACCGCGTACGGCGGCGCCATGAACAAC
>CAJWOB010000103.1 GCA_913043885.1 uncultured Spirochaetaceae bacterium
GCGGCCGGCTAGAGGCCGCGACCCCGGTTGCCCGGCACACGTGCTCAGCGACTCGAGTAGGCAAGCGGACTTTCCCTCCCTCGCCGGGCGCAGCTACCTGAATACGGCGGCTGAGGGCATACCGCCGGAGACGGTGGTGCGCGCGCTGCACCAGTACGCCGAGGACAAGCTGTTGGGCATGGACGGTCGCGAGCTGCACCAGGTGCAGTGGGAGGGGGCCAAACGCGAAGCCGCCAGCGCCTACGGGCTCTCGGTGGACGAGATCGGCATCTGCTCCTCCTCGTCGGAGGCGTTCAACCTGGCAGCGATGGCGCTCCAGCTCCGCGAGGGCGACGAGGTGGTGATCAACGACCTCGACTTCCCGGCGGGGGCTACCCCATGGCTGCAGGACTCCTGCCCGGCGCGCACACGGGTGTGGCAGGCGCGGGACGGCGCGCTACGGATAGAGGACCTCGAGCCGCTGCTCGGCCCTCGTACCCGCCTGGTGACTACGTCGCTGGTGAGCTTCTTCAACGGCTACCGCATCGACGTCGACGAGCTCCTCGCCACCGTGCGTGGACACTCCCCGTCGCTGCTCGCCCTGGACGTCACCCAGGCGCTGGGCCGGATCCCGCTGCAACTCGAAGACGTCGACCTCGTGGTGAGCTCGACGCACAAATGGATCCTGGCATCCCATGGCGGCGGGCTGGTGGGCGTCCCGGCGGCGCGCGCATCCGAGTGGACCGTGCCGGCGGGCGGCTGGTTCCACCTCCAAGACGCCTTTGGCAGCGGGCGTTTCGAGCAAGCGGCAAGCAAGCCCGGTGCCGCCAGCTTCACCGTCGGCATGCCCAACTACGCCGCGGTGTATGCCATCCACGCGGCACTGGCGTACATTCGGTCGGTCGGCGTCGCCGCAATCGACCAGCAGAAGCGGCCGCTGGTGCAACAGTGCCTCGCCGAGCTGAAGCGGCTCCCGGTGGAGCTGCTGACGCCGGACGAACCCGAGCACCTGGCCGGCATCCTCGCGTTCCGTCACCCCGAAGCAGAGCGGCTACACCAGAATCTGCGCGCGGCGGGCGTCCACACCATGAGTCACGCCGGCCGGCTGCGGGTGGCCATACACGGCTACAACACGGCTGCGGACATAGAGCGGCTGGTGCAGGTGCTGCGTAAAAGCCTCCGATGAGAAGACCGTCCGGCACCTGCCAGCAGAATGGCTGGCCGCGGCCAGGATCTTAGAGCAGCCCCCCTGCGTGCCGCACCGCTTCCTCGTAGGAGAGGTACATCGTGGTGTCGGTACACGCGCCCTTGAGATAGAGCCGCAAGAAATCCTCGTGCTTGCGACGCCGCGCCCGACGCATTTCGTTGATGAGCCTTGTCACCCATCCCTCGCGACCGAGCTTGTCGGTGCTCAGTACCAGGCTGCGAGAATGAACTCTAACAACGTCTGCCATTTTGGCCTCCCGTTTCGTTATGTAGGGAACCTATGACGCTGCTGCGCGACGGAGAATCCGGATTATTGCCTAGCTCGTAGACGCCCGAGCTCTTGGCAGGACCTACGCCAAATGCCTTAGACTGGCGCCCCGGCGGCCGAGCTCTAATACGTAGCCTCGTGCAGCGCCGTAAGCGAGCACCAGCGGCGCTCCGCACACCGACGGCCGCGAACCAGGGTAACGCGACCAGTGGCAGACACGTTCGTCGGTCGGGAAACAGAGCTGACGGCCCTGTACGCCGCCTTTGAGCGCGCCAGCGGCGGCCATACCCAGCTGCTAATAGTGGTGGGAGAGCCCGGGGTAGGCAAGACCCGGCTCGCCGAACGCTGTAGCCAGGAGCACGTTGCGCGTGGCCCTATCCTGTGTGCGCGCTGCTATGAACACCAGGGAACGCCGCCGTTCTGGCTGTGGGTACAGCCGCTTCGTGCCTACCTGCGATCCCTCGACGACGGTGAGGTTCAGGATATCGCCGGTGGCGTCGCCCCGTCGCTCGTGGGCCTCCTCCCCGAGCTGAGTGAGTGGCTCCCCGGTGTGGCTGCCGCGCCAGAGGCCGACGACAGCGTCACCGCTCGCTTCCGCCTTTACGATGCAGTGACGAGGCTGCCGCAGCGCGTCGCCCGAGACACACCACTCGTTCTCATCCTCGACGACCTCCACTGGGCGGACGAGGCCTCGCTGCTGCTCCTCGAGTACCTGGCTCGAGCGCTGCGCGACAGCCGCCTGCTGATGGTCGGCACCTACCGTGACGTGCAACTCGGTCGCACCCACCACCTGGCGCGGACACTCAGCGATCTGACCCGGGAGCAGCTGTTCGAACGGCTGGCACTGCTACGGCTCGCAGAGCAGGAAGCTGCCACCCTGACCGAGGCCGTCGCAGGCCGTCCGATCGCGTCGAATCTCGCCTCGGCCATGTTCGACCGTACCGATGGCAATCCCCTGTTCGTCACCGAGATGGCGCGTGTCCTCGCCAGTAGCGGCGGCGACGAGGTGGGGCAACGCATCCCTTAAGGTATCCGCGAGGTGATCGGTACGCGGTTGGAGGGTCTGTCAGATGCCTGCAACGCGACGCTGCGCTGGGCTGCCCTCATGAGGACACCCGCCCTCAGCCTGCTTCGGGAACTGCAGGCCGATGTCACCGAGCAGGCTGTCATTGATGGCGTCAGCGAGGCGCTGGCCGCCGACGTTCTCATCGAGGCAGGTGACCAGGCGGACTCATACAACTTCGGGCACGCCCTGATCCAGGAGACGGTAGTGTCCGAGCTGCTTGCAGCGGAACAGGTGCGGATGCATGCCGCCATCGCTGAAGCACTGACCCGTCGAGCCGATGCCAGGCGGGACGTCGACGCCGCGCAGCTGGCGTATCACTCCTTGCGCGCGGAGCCGGTGCTGGACACGCACTTGGTGCGGAGCGCCTGCGGCGCCGCCGGCGACGAGGCCATGGCTGCCCATGCCTTCGAAGCGGCTCAGGAGTGGTACGGCCATGCCGTCGACGTGGGTGACGCCGCCGACCTCGGCGCCCGTCATCTGTACGGGCTGGCGCGCTCGCGAGCCGCCTTGATGGACGACCTTGCTGACTCCCCCGCTATTCTCCTGCGCTCGTTCGAACATTTTGTGACGACCAACGACCACGCCATGGCGGTGGAGGTTGCCAGCGTAGCGGAGTGGCTGGCATTCCGGGCTAGCAACGCTGGGACTACTTCCATGGTGGAGCGTGCGTTGTGACATGCCGCGGAGGGCTCTCGCGCGGCGGCGCGACTGCATCTTTGCCATGCAAGCGCGCTCTTCTTTGAGTCAATAGACCTCGCTGCTGCCGCCGCGGCCCTCGAGCGTGCGGAGTTGTGGGCCGGGCGACGGGACGATCGGGGGCTCCAGGCGCGGTGTTGGCTGCTGCGTGGGGAAATGGCGTTGTGGGGGTACCTCGACCAGCCCGCCGCGCTGCGACACCTGGACCGAGCCCTGGAGCGAGCAGAGTCACTGGAAGATCTGGGCCTCGAAGCTCGGATCTCTGTCCGCCTCGTACAGGCCAACCGAGGGCAGCTGGACGAGCGGTGGGAGCGACTGTCCTCACGAGCGGTGGCGATCGGCGAGCGGGTGCGGGGGCGCCTGGGCCACGTACTCCTCGCAGAGGTTGGCGCCTGTGAGGGGCTGCGCGGACAGTGGCAGGTTGCCCGCGACCTCTTGAGCCGCTCGGCAGCCATGTCGCGCAAGTACTCCACGGCCGTGAACGCGTTCGTCGCGCGGTTGGATTGGCTCGCAGGCGCAGCGGTCGCGGACCTCTGGCCTGTGCTCGAAGACTATCTTCCCGCTCAGGGAGAGACGCTCCACGGCGGCGTTCTCTTCCTCGGGATCCTTGTAGCCTAATTGGCCTACGAAACTGGGGACGTAAGCCGAATTGCGCTCTGTCACCAGGCCGCCCGGCGGGCCCTGGACCAAGATGTGGTGTGGCCCGGCCATGAGCTGTCCGCTCGCGTCGGCATGGCTTGGGCTGCCGTCGTTGGCGGCGACACCGAGGAGGCGCGGGGCCTATATGACCAGCTGGCCGAGATCCGCCAGTCCCATTCTCTGGGCTATTCACTGCAGCGAGTCCTGGGAATCATCGCGGCGGAGAACGGCGAGCATAGTCGAGCGGCCCGGCACTTCCAGCAGGCGGTCGAGACGCTGCGCGCCGATGGGACCCGGCCAGAGTTGGGCTGGACCTGCCTCCACTACGGCATTCTGCTTCGCGATCAGCTCGACGATGCAGCGGGCGCGGTGGCGATGCTGGCCGAGGCAGGGCAGATCGCCGACGATCTGGAGATGCGCCCGCTGGCAGAGCGGGTCGCGCGGGAGTTTGGTGGCGGCGAGCGGCACACGCGCCCGGCCGGCCTGACCGAGCGCGAAGTGGCCGTGCTGCAGCTGGTGGCCCAGGGTCTGGCCAACAAAGAGGTGGCGGCCGAGCTGGGCATCGCCACCAATACCGTGGCAGTGCACCTACGCAACATCTTCGATAAAACCGGCGCCAAGAGCCGTACCGAAGCGGCGATGTTCGCGACCCGACATGGTCTGGCGTCCTAACTGGATAGCCGCCGACCGCTCTAAGTCATTTGACCTAGGCGCCCCGCTCGCTCGCACCTCCACTGAATAAGCAAGAATCCCGATTTCGAGCGACGCCACCAGGTCATAGGTTCTCCCCATAACGAAACGGGAGGCCACATGGCAGACGTTATTCGGATTCATACTCGCAGCCTGGCACTGACAACGGGCACGGCACGTCGCGACAGATGGGTGAAGCGACTCGTCAGCGGCATGCACCGCGCGCGGCGTCGGGAGCTGGAAGATTACCTGCGGTTGCACCCCAACGGGGTCTCCGCCGATACCACAACCGACACCCGCTACACCCAGTCGGTCTGGCATGGGGGAGGTCTTCTCTGAGCCACCGCGAGGCGGGCGTGTGGCCGCACCGGCCCCACTGGCAGGTGCGGCCGACCCCCGATCGCAGCTATCCTCGCTGCGCGGCGCAAGCGGCAGTTGCCGCAGAGGAGAGCTCCAGTGGGCAACATCTTGATCGGCAGCTTCTTTCAGGAGACCAACGACTTCCACCCTAACCCCACGGTCTACGAGGACTTCACCGTCAAGCGCGGCGATGAGGTCCTCGACGGGAGGCACCGGAGGACCCGAGGTGATGGTGACGGCCCACCGCGTGACAGCATCGCCGGCGCCGTGCGGGTGCTGCGAAGCAGGCCGGAGCTCGAGCTCGTCGGCACCTACGGCGCCTGGATGGGGGCCGGTGGCACCATCACGCAGGAGTGCTTCGAGCGCATCTGTTCCGAGTTCGTGGCGGCGATGGCCGACGCCAAGGAGGGCGTTACCGGGATCTACCTCGACCTGCACGGCGCCATGGCTGCTGAAGAGGAGAAGGACCCCGAGGGGGCGCTGCTGGAGGGGCTCCGCGACGTCTTCGGGCCCGAGCTACCGATCGTGGCGTCCTTCGACATGCACGGCACCATTACCCGCCGCATGCTGACCCACCTGGACGGCGCCACCATCCTCCACACCTATCCCCACATCGATTGGGAAGACACCGGCGCCCGCGCTGCCGGCGTTCTGTTGCGCATCCTCGATGGCGCCAGGCCGGTGATCGGTACGGCGTACACGCCGACCATGGTGCGGGGCGACGAGCTGAAGACGGCCACCGGGGTGCACGGCACCTTCATCCGCCACTGCGTGCGCCTCGAGGAACGGGACGACGTGCTGGCCGCAGGGATCATGCTCGGCCACCCGCCCACCGACTGCCCGGAGCAGGGGTCGCGCATCATCATCGTCACCGACGGCAACCCCGATCTCGCGTCGAGCGAGGCACTGGAGCTCGCCAGCGACTTCTGGGCGATGCGCAAGCGCATGCAGTGCGCGCTCTACAGCGTCGAAGAGGGCATCGCGCTGGCAGAACGGGCGGACGGGCCAATAGTGTTCGCCGACGCCGCCGACGCCACCAGCTCGGGTGCGCCTGGCACCAGCAACGCCATCCTCGCCGGGCTGATGAAGAGCAGCTACCGCGGCAAGGTGCTGCTGCCACTGCGGGACGCGCCGGCGATCGATGCTGCCCGCGAGGCCGGCGTTGGTGCCACCATCACCGTACCGCTGGGCGGCACCCACGACGACCGCTTCACCCCCATCGAGGTGACGGCGACCGTGGAGCTGCTCGGGAAGCGCGGCGACGTCCCGATCGCGGTGCTGCGGGCGGACAACATCACCATCTTCCTTGCCAGCGAGGGTCCCATTCTGTGCGACCGCTGGATGTACGACGACTTCGGTCAGAATCCCAAGGGCTTCGACATCATCGTGCAGAAGCTGCCCCACACGCCGTACGAGCACTACGACGAGTGGGCGGCGAAGACCATCACCATCGACGTGCCGGGTGCGGCCAGTCCCAACATCCCTTCGCTCGGCCATCGACATGTGACGCGGCCTATCTACCCCCTCGATCCGGACATGACCTTCGCCCCGCAGGCGGAGCTGTACTAGTTGGCGGTGATACAGGGGTTCGAACGAGAAGAGGCGCAGGCACAGGCATCGGGGCAGTGGCAGCAGACCAGCGACCGCAAGGTGCGCGTCGGCGTGGTCGGCCACGGCTTCTGCAAGTTTGGCGCGCACTTCTCGTTCCAGGAGCACCCGAACGTCGAGGTGGTCGCGGTCAGCGACCTACTGCCGGACCGGCGGGCGGAGCTCGCCGAGGCCTGTAGGTGCGGCACCAGCTACCCTTCGCTGGAGGCGCTGCTCCAGGACGACGGGGTGGAAGCGGTGTTCTGCGCCACCGACGCTCCCGCCCACGCCGAGCACGCCATCCAGGCGCTCGAGCACGGCAAGCACGTGGCAACCGCGGTGCCGGCGATATTCGAGACGCTGGAGGATGCCGATCGGCTACTCGATGCGGTCCGTCGCAGCGGGATGACCTACATGTTGTTCGAAACCTCCTACTACCGCGCCGACCTGTACGCGATGCGGCAGGCGTACGAGGCTGGCGCGCTCGGCCGGCTGGTCTACGCCGAAGGGGAGTATTGGCACCACGCCGCGTCGGGCCTCGACTCCTACGAGGGATGGCGCGTGGGTATGCCGCCACAGTTCTATCCCACCCACTCGAACGCGTTTCAGACCGGCGTCGACGGTGCCAGCTTTACCGAGGTGTCCTGCATGGGAATTCCGAGCGACGCCCCGGAGCTCCAACCGGGCAACAACCGCTACCAGAATCGATTCGGTACCGAGATCGCACTGATGCGTACCAGCAGCGGTGGCGTAGCCCGCATGGGCGTTAGCTGGGACACTCCGGGCCTTGGCGGCGAGGTCGGCCGCGTGCGAGGAGACCGCGGCAGCATGACCGGGACGACCTACGAGGGCGAGGTGGAAGTGGCTGACCTGCCAGACGTCGCCCGCCCTCCCCTGCCGCCGGACGTGGATAGCGGCGGCCACGGTGGCTCTCACGGCCACCTCACCAACGAGTTCGTCATGTCCATCGTCGAGGAGCGCCGCCCGCTCATCGACATCGAGGCCGCTCTCGCCATGTCGGTGGCCGGCATCGTCGCGCACCAATCGGCTACGCGCGACGGCGAGCTCCTTAATATCCCGCAGTATCGCCTGTAGTTCATTAGACATACGCCCTAAGATCGGCGACATGACAAATGCCGTTCAGGCCAAGCTGGCCGCCGGCGACACGGTGGTCGGCGCCCTCGCCACCGACACCTGCGACGAGCCGCTGCTGCTGATTCTGCGCGAGGCCGGCTACGACTTCCTGATGCTCGACTGCGAGCACGGCGCCTTCGGCTGGGAGCGGGTGGCCAATCTGTGTCGCATCGGCCGCCTCATCGAGCTGCCCATCGTCGTCCGCTGCATGGCGACCTACGAGATCATTCGCCGCCACCTGGACATGGGCGCCGCCGGCATCATCACGCCGATGACCGAGCGTCCCGAGCAACTGAGCGCGCTGCGCGACGCCTGCTTCCTCCCTCCGCAAGGGAGGCGCGGGCCCGGCGGACCGGGCAACGAGCACGTGCCCGACTTCTCGCGACAGTCGTGGCAGG
>CAJWOB010000104.1 GCA_913043885.1 uncultured Spirochaetaceae bacterium
GTGAGGCGGGCGCTTGACCATGGCGGTGCGCGCCGCCGAAGGCGTGTCGCCGGTGCGCAGGCCTACTCGAATACGCGTCGCGGCGTCATCGTCGCTGCCGAGGCGCTCCAGGATACCGGCCAGCGGCGCCTGCAGGTTGCGCTCGATGTCGTTGCTGAGCGCCTTGAGCGGCGAAACGTACACGACGCGGGTCTCGTCGGGCAGGGGGCCGGACTCCCCTTCCCGCACCAGATCGTCGATAGCGCACAGGAAGGCAGCGAGGGTCTTCCCGGAGCCGGTGGGTGCGGCAATGAGGGTGTGCTGGCCCGCTTTTATCTGCGGCCAGGCTTGCCGCTGTACCTCGCTCGGCGGGCCAAGCGCATGCCGGAACCACCCGGACACGGCCGGATGGAACTGATATAGCGTTGCCGGTTGCGGTTGCGTAGGTAGGTGGCCGAGCTGAAAAGGGCTCGCGTCGCCTGGCCGGTTACGACGTAGCGGGCCGTGACGGCTAGTGGCCGCCGAGCGGGCAGGCGTAGCCCTCTTCGGCGTAGCCAAGCGCCTCGGCGCGGGTGGTGTCGACGACGGTCATCGCAGACGTTATCTCCAGCGGCGAGGTGGCCATATCGACCGTAGTCGTCACCGTGGTGGGCTCGACTGGGAACGGCGTCGATTGCGGAAACAGCCTGCTGAGCGGATTCTCGCCGAACGCAAGGGTGAAGGCCAACGCGCCGGCCACGACGAATACCACTGCCCCGATTACCGTTCTCATCGACAAGCCTCTCCGAACCTCAGAGCGTAGCGGTGGCCGGGATAGCGGTCAACCGCGTGGCGTCGAGTGCGTCCGTGAAAGCCTCCACGCTTCGGTCGACATCGGCATCGGTATGCACCGCCGAGACGATAAACGAGGGCCCGGGCATGGCGTCGACGCCGCGATCGAGCATAGCCAACCGTAGCTGCGTTGCGGCAGCCCTGCTCTTGGCCTCTAGCAGACGCTGCCCCTGCGCCTGCAGCGTCTGTCGCTGACCGTCGTCGGCGATGCCCAGAGCGACGAACACCAGCGACGCGTCGCCATACACCACCCCCGCTTCCGCGGGCAGGGCGTCTCGCAGCCCCGCACACAGCCGCCTGGCCGCCGCCTCCGCCCGATCGTTCACCGGCTCGTCCCGGACCAACCGCAACGCCGTTACGCCTGCGGCGGCGCTCAGCGGATTGGCATTGAAGGTGCCGGGATGGCCGACCCGCCCGCCGGCGACGGCATCGCCGTCGTAGCCGATGAGGTCCATTATCCCCGCGCGACCGCCGACGGCACCCCCCGGGAGACCCCCTGCTACGACCTTCGCCAGCGTCGTCAGGTCGGGGGTAATGCCCAGCTGCCGTTGCGCCCCGCCGGCAGTAATCCGGAATCCGGTGACCACCTCGTCGAAGATCAGCACCGTCTCGGTTTGCTCGGTGACGCTGCGCAGCATGTGCAGCATCTCGGGGGCCAGTGGTGCGCGTCCCATCGCCGCCCCGGTCGGCTCGACGATGACCGCAGCTACCGTGCGCGAGCCCAGCGCGTCGCGTGCCGCTGCCTCGTCGTGCTGGTCCACCACGACGACGTCACCGAGAACCGCATCGGTGATGCCCCGCGATGGCACGGCGGCCCGGACGCCGGCGGGTGTTGCCAATGCCGCATCGTGCCAGCCGTGGTAGTGGCCGGCGAATCGCAACAGCTTCGAGCGGCCGGTGTGTGCGCGGGCGAGACGAATCGCCATCAGCGACGCCTCGGTGCCGGAGCTGTGGAAGCGAATCCGTTCGATTGACGGGACCAGCTCGCCGATCAGCTCCGCCCATTCCACTTCCAGCGCGGTGGCACCACCCAGGTGGGTGCCGCGGGCCACCTGCTCGCGCACCGCCTGGACGACGGCGGGGTCAGAGTGGCCCAGGAGCAGCGCGCCGTGACCCATCACGTAGTCGATGTAGTCGTGGCCGTCCACGTCGATCTTGTGGCAGCCCTGCGCCTCGGCGAACGCAACCGGAAACGGTCGCAGGTAGCGGTTGTCGTGGGTGACGCCGCCGGGAAACCGCTGCCTTGCTCGTTGGTAGAGGCGTTGCGAACCGGGATGGCGCTCTACGAAGCGCGACTCCACGCTAGTTTCTTCGTTCACTCGTCACTGCCCAAGCTGCCGCGAGCGTCGAGGGCGCGCGTCCGGGCCTCCTCCACGCTGTCGGCGAGCACGGTCAGATGGCCCATCTTGCGCCCGGCACGGGCTTGTTGCTTGCCGTAGAGGTGGAGACGCACCGCAGGATCGTCAAGGGCGGCAGTCCAGTCGGGGTCGCCGTTGGGCGGCCACAGGTCGCCCAGCAGGTTGGCCATGGCGGCAGGGCGGTGCTGGACCACCTCCGGAAGCGGCAGGCCGCACACCGCCCGCAGCTGCAGGTCGAACTGACTACAGCTACAGGCGTCGATGGTCAGATGGCCGGAGTTGTGGGGGCGGGGTGCCAGCTCGTTTACCAGCAAGCGATCGTCGCCGTCGAGGAACATCTCGACGCACAGTACGCCCACCAATTCGAGCTGGTCTACGATGCCGTGGGCCAACTGCCTGGCGCGCGCTGCGAGCGCCGGAGAGATCGGGGCCGGCAACACCGTCGTGTCCAAGATGTGGCGCTGGTTGTGCCGGTTCTCGAACACGCCAAAATCGCTCACCTCTCCCGCCACGGTGCGCACGGCGACCACGGAAAGCTCGCAACGGAACTCGATTACCCGCTCCAGTACCAGATCGCCGTTCAGCTGGTCGCGGCCTTGCACCAGCGCAGCCGTAGTGTCGGCGCGAAACTGGCCTTTTCCGTCGTAGCCGTAGCCGGCGGTCTTGCCGATAAGCGGCAAGCCAACCTGCGCCGCAGCGGCGGTGAGCGCAGCGGCGTTGGCATCGGCTGGCAGGTGCGTCCATGGTGCGAGATCGAAGCCGCACTCCTGCAGAAATCGCTTCTCTCGCAGCCGGCTCTGGGCGGTGTGCAGTGCCAGGCGCCCCGGCCGCACCGGTGCGTGCTGCTCTGCAGCGGCTACTGCGTCACTGGAGATGTTCTCGAACTCGTACGTGAGGACGTCCACGCTCTGCGCGAAGCGCGCCATCTCTGCAGCATCGTCGTAGGCGCCTATGTGCGCCGCATCCGCCACCTGTCCGGTGGGGGAGTGGCGGTCGGGGGAGTAGGTGTGGACTCGGTAGCCCATTTCCCTGGCGGACAGAGCCAGCATGCGGCCCAGCTGACCGCTGCCGAGGATGCCGACGGTCGCCCCCGGAAGAACGCGCGGCACGTTCAATCTGCCGCTGGGTCGGGTGGCGGCAGGGTGCTTGCCATCACCGTGTCGGTTTGACGCTGCCGGAACTGGGCCAGCTTGTCCGCCAGGCTGGCGTCGGTGGTGGCCAGAATGGCGACCGCGAGGAGCGCCGCGTTTATCGCCCCCGGCTTGCCAATGGCGAGGGTGCCCACGGGGACGCCGGCGGGCATCTGTACGATGGACAGGAGCGAGTCGACGCCGGCCAGAGCGCGGCTCTGTATCGGCACGCCGAGCACCGGCAGCTGGGTTTGCGCGGCCAGCATCCCCGGCAGGTGCGCGGCGCCGCCGGCGGCGGCAACGATCACCTTGATGCCGCGGGAAGCGGCCTCGTGGGCGAACTGTCGCATCCACTCCGGGGTGCGGTGGGCGGAGACCACGCGACAGTTGCACTCGACGCCGAATTCGGCGAGCGTGTCCCGGGTGTGGGTCATGGTGCTCCAGTCGGAGGTGCTGCCCATTACCACCGCTACCACCGGCTGCTCCTTGGCCATCGGTTCGTCGCTCTCGGCCTACGGCGCGTCGCGGAAGCTGCCCCAGACCAGGCGGAGACCCAGGGTCGGCGTAGCGGAAATGGCCTCGTTGGCAGAGAATCCGGGTAGGACACTCACCACCACCTAGTAGCCGACGATCTGCATCCACGGCAGCGGCGCAAAGCCGATCTCGAGATCGATCTCCTCGTAGAGCGCGAAGTAGCCGCCGCCGCCTGGCAGGCCCTCGGCGCCGATGCTACCGATTCGCGTGCCGCCGCGGGTGGTGCCGTAGCCGAATCCGCCGTAAGCGGTGGCGGCCAGGTCGTGGTTGGAGAAGCTCGGCACGTGCGTCTGCACGCCGCTGGTGAGGCCTCCCCCTCCCGTGGCGGCCGCCGTGCCGGCCGCAGCGATGATGAGGATGAGGGCGGCGGCGGGCCGGCTCAGTCGTGGCGTCGTGGGCATCGTTACCCCGCTCAGACCGTAGCATCACCATGCGGCTCGCGAAAGCTTCGGCGCCGGAGTGGTGGGCGGCGCGGCGCTGGGCTACGCTCGCGCCCATGGATACCCGTGTCGCGCTGGTAACCGGGGCAGCCCGCGGCATCGGCCGCGAGATCGCCGTTCGCCTGGCGGAGGATGGATTCGACCTCGCGGTCGCTGATCTCCGTGAGGAGGCGGTGGCGGAGACCGCCGAGTTGGTCGCAGCCGCAGGACGCCGCACTCTGGTGAGCGCCACCGACGTCAGTGACGAGGATGCCGTGGTGGCCATGATCGAGCGGGTGTCCTCCGAGCTCGGCGGACTGGATGCGGTGGTCAACAACGCCGGCATCCTGCACCTCACCCCGATCCTCGATATCAGTGCCGCGGAGTGGGACCAGACCATGGCGGTGAATCTGCGTGGCACCTTCCTGGTCAGCCGCGAGGCGTTCCGGCGCATGAAGGAACGCGGCGCCGGCAAGATCGTCAGCATCGCGTCGCTGGCAGCGAAGGTGGGCGGCATTACCGCCGGTGCCCACTATGCGGCGTCCAAGGCGGGGGTCATCTGCTTCACCAAATCGCTGGCAGCGCAGGCCGCTGCGTTTTCCATCAATGTGAACGCGGTGGCGCCGGGGCCGGTGGCCACGGAAATGACTGCAGACTGGGGCGATGAGGTGAACGAGGCGTTTCGTGCCCGGATTCCGTTCGGACGCTACGCTGAGCCGCGCGACGTCGCCAACGCGGTGGCCTTTCTGCTTTCGGAGCAGGCCGGCTACATCACCGGCGAGGTGATCGACGTCAACGGCGGCTCCTACATGGACTAGGCACCGGGCAAACTCGAGGAGTCTTCAGATGAAGAGAAAGAATCTCAAGCCACAGTTCCAGTGGCAGCAGTGGAAGTCGGACGCGGAGGATGTGGCCGCGCTGGAACCGACTACAGCAGCCCGCATCCTGTTCGACGTTCTGGCGATCAACAAGTTCGAGCTCGCGCTCTTGGAGTTGAAGGGAGCGGACTGCGTATGGGGTCCGGTCCACACCAGCGTCGGCCAGGAGGCCTGCGCCGCCGCCACCGTGGCTGCGCTGCAGCCCGGCGACAAGATCGCGGCCACCTACCGTGCCCACCACCACTTCCTCTCCAAGGCGATGCAGTTTCGGGTCGATGGCGCCTGGGACCCCCGCACCCAGCCATTGCCGGAGGAGGTGAACGAGGTGGCGCAGCGCACCATGGCAGAGATCATGGGCCTGGCGCCCGGCTACTGCGGCGGGCGTGGCGGGTCGATGCACCTGCGCTACCGCGAGGCCGGGTTTCTGGGCTCCAACGCCATCGTCGCCGGGGGGGCTCCCCTCGCGGCCGGCGCCGCCTACGCGGAGAAGTTCCTCGGTACTGGGAATGTCGTGGTGTGCTACGTCGGCGACGGCGCCCTGCACCAGGGGGCGCTGCACGAGGCGCTCAACCTGGCAGGGCTGTGGCAGCTCCCTCTCATCCTGTTCATAGAAAACAACCTGTACGCGGTGGCTACCAGTGTGAAGGAGGCGTCGGCGGTGGAGGACCTCTCGGTGCGCGCCGCCGCATACGCTATGGATGGTTACATCGTCGACGGCGGCGATCCGGTGGCCATCTACCAGTTGGTGTCGGAGACGGTCGCGGCCATGCGCGATGGTGGCCGGCCCTGCGTCATCGAGGCCAAGTGCTACCGCCGTTTCCACCACGCCGGCGACGTACCCGGCAGCGCGTTTCGCTACCGTACCAAGGAGGAGGAAGCGGCCCAGGCCAAGCGTGAGGTGGTAACCACCCTCCCGCGGCTGCTCGAGAAGGCGGGCGTGGTAGATGGCGAACAGCTGGCGCACATCGACGATGCGGCGCAGCAGGCGGTCGACAGCGCGGTGGCGTTCTGCACCGAGAAGGGCGAGGACGGCAGCTATCGGGTGCGTCCCGAGCTGTGGCCGGGCGCCGACACCGCGGCGGTCGGGATGCGCAGCTCCGGTGATGAGTGGAAGAACATCTCCTTCACCACCCCGGAGGAGCTGGCGGAGACCGAGCAGATGCGCTACTCCGATGCCATCGCCGCCATTACCGGGCGCTGGTTGGGGCGTGATCCCAAGGCCATCGTCTTCGGCGAGGAGGTGGCCAACCTCGGCGGTGGTGCCTACGGCGCCACCAAGGGCCTGACGGAGCGGTTTCCAGACCGGATCATCAACACCCCCATCTCCGAGGGCGGGTTCTCGGGTCTGGCGTTCGGCACCGCGCAGATCGGCATGCGCGCCATCGTGGAGATCATGTTCGCCGACTTCGCGCTGGTGGCCGCCGATCAGCTGTTCAATCAGATAAGCAAGGCGCGGCACATGTACGGCGATACCACCGACGTGCCGCTGGTGGTGCGCAGCCGCGTCGGTACCGGTCTTGGCTACGGGGCCCAGCACTCCATGGATCCCGTGGGGCTGTATGCGCTGTTCCCCGGCTTCCGCATCGTCGCCCCCGCCAACGCCTTCGACTACATCGGGCTGTTCAATTCGGCGATGGTCTCGGAGGATCCGGTGGCCATTCTCGAGCACAACGCGCTGTACACCGCCCAGTTCCCGGTTCCGGTGGGCAACCTCGACTACTTCGTGCCGTTTGGCAGCGCCCGCGTCGTTGCCACCGGGAGCGACGTTACCGTGCTCACCTACGGCCAGATGGTGAACCGCTGTCTGGGGCTGCAGGAGCAGCTCGCGGCGGCGGGTGTCTCGGCCGAGATCGTCGACCTCCGCACGCTCGATCAGCTGGATATGGATTACGCCACCATAGCCGAGTCGGTGGCCAAGACCGGAGCGTGCGTCATCGTGGAGGAGGCGGCGAAGAGCCAGGGTGTGGCCGGCGCGGTCGCCGAACGGATTCAGGTGAGCTGCTTCGATGATCTGGACGGCCCGGTGATCGCCTGCACCTCGCTCGACATCTCCACCCCCGTCTCGCGGTCCCTGGAGCTGGCGGCGTTGGTCAGCGACGAGCAGATTGTCAGCACGGTGCGGGACGTGGCGTCCCGTAGCTGGGACGAGGCTTGAGCGCGGCGGCTAGCGGCATCGACGCCATCCTGTCGCAGGTGCCGCTTCCCCGGGTAGCGATGGCGCGGGTCCACGCAGACCACCCCTCCATCGACGATCCCGGGCGCGCCACCACCGACGCGCTGGAGCGGGGCGGGCTCGGCACCCTGGTGGCGCCCGGCGCGCAGGTGGCCATCGCGGTCGGCAGTCGCGGCATCGCCAGCCTCTCCGCCATAGTCGCCGCCACGGTGGCGGCGGTGCGCAACGCGGGGGGCGAGCCGATTGTCTTCCCGGCAATGGGCAGCCACGGTGGCGCCACCGCCGAGGGGCAGCGGCACGTGCTCGAGGCGCTGGGCGTAACCGCAGATACCGTCGGCGCGCCGGTTATCAGCGACATGGCGGTGGAGAGGCTAACAACGGTGCAGCTGCCCGATCGCGAGGTGCCGGTGTGCTGCGCCCGCACCGCGCTGGAGGCGGACGCCACCCTGCTGGTAGGCCGCGTAAAGCCGCACACGTCGTTTCGCGGCCGCTACGAGAGTGGACTCATGAAGATGGCGGCCATCGGGCTCGGCAAGCAGGTCGGCGCCGAGGCGTGCCATGCGCGTGGCCTCGCGAAGCTAGGCGATACGGTGCCGGCAGTCGGTAGCGAAGTGCTGGCGCGGGCAAACGTAGTCGGCGGTCTGGCCATCCTCGAGAACGCGGATCATCGGCTGGCCGAGCTGGAGCTGGTGCCAACGG
>CAJWOB010000105.1 GCA_913043885.1 uncultured Spirochaetaceae bacterium
CGGGTAAAGGTCGGGTCCGCGTCGCGCACCTGTTTTAGCGTGGCGGCGATGTCCGGGTCCTTGATGTCTTTCAGCCAGTCGCGCTCGGCGGGTTTTTTGTCGCGCGGGCGCGGGGCGATCACGACCGGGCGGCGCATCGGCTCCACCTTGTCGTCTTCCTCTTCATCTTCGTCTAACCTGACGCCCGGGCCAAACACCGGCACCAAAATTAGTGGTGGGGCTCGGAAACGCATGGTCCCCTCTTCGAGCCCTGGGACCTTTGTTCTTGGCGCGGCGAATCCGGATCTTCATGGCGCCGTTGACCAGAACGCGTGCCGAGCCCGACGCGACCCCGTCCGAGCTTGCCGCGACCTACTACGCGCAGCGCGCCTCGGCCGGTCTGATCATCAGTGAGGCGACGGCTGTCTCGCGCGGGGCCAACGGTGCATACGGCAACACGCCCGGTATGTACACCGATCGCCACCAGCAGCGCTGGGCCGAGATCGACTGGGCGGTTGCAGCCACCCTGCAGTTCAGCGACGGCAGCCAGCAGCCGGTGCAGCTGCAGCAGGGCGACTTCGCCCGTTCGTCCCGCTACGAGGTGGGCACACGCCGCGCCAGCGCGGTCGATGCCGCACGGCGTCTGCAGGACTGGGGCGCCAGTTGGATCCACATGGTGGACCTGGACGCGGCGCGCGGTAGCGGTAGCAACCGCCCCGTGGTGGAGGCGGTACGGCGGGCGGTCGATTGCCGCCTCCAAGTGGGTGGCGGCGTGCGCGAGGTCGCCGATGCCAAGGCGCTGGTGGATATAGGCGTCGATCGCGTGGTGGTGGGATCGCCGCTGGCCACCGACCGTGAGCTGCCCACGCGGTGGGGGGCGGCGGTGGCGGGCCGCCTGGTGGCGGCGATCGACGCCGACCACGGCCACGTGCGGGTTCGCGGCTGGCAGGAGGACTCCGGGTTCACCGATGTCGAGGTTGCAGAGTCGCTGTCACAGCAGCCGCTCGAGGGTTTGGTGTTCACCACGATCGAACGCGACGGCATGATGACCGGCCCCGACGTGGCGCGGAGCCGGACGGTGGCATCGGCATTCGGCGGGCCGCTGGTGGTATCCGGCGGCGTGGGTTCAGACGACGACCTACGCGCGGTGGCGGCAGCTGTCGCCGAACCAGACAGTCACATCGCGGGGGCCATTGTCGGGACGGCCTGGTATCAGGGGCGCGTCGATCTGAGCGGACTGATGCGGGAGTACGATCAGCAGAAGGCGGGGGCACGCTGGTGAGTGGCCCGGGCGAGGCCGCTGCCGACAGCCGTCCGTTGGCGATCGTCGACGGCGACGGCGACGTATCGAGCGCGCGGATGACCGCCAAGGCATTCCAGAAGAGTGTCGAAAGCGGCGAGCTATGGGTCGCTGAAGGCCGCCGGGTGTTGCCATGGAAGGGAGGTGACCGGCGACGCCTTGCCCTGGTACGCGAGGCCGGGGACTGCTACGTCGCGCTCCTGGAGGGAACGGATCCACCGGTCGGGACCGGCGCCGCCATCGGCGCCCCCATCGCCGCGCCCGACACGCTCGCCGCCCTCGAGGCCACCATCGCATCCCGTCGCCGCGAGATGCCCGAGGGCTCCTATACCACTCACCTGTTCAGCTCCGGCACCAAGAAGATCCGCAAGAAGCTCGGAGAGGAGGCGATCGAGGTGATCGGTGCCGACTCCGCCGCCGAGTTGGTGAGCGAGGCGGCGGATCTCATCTACCACCTGTTGGTACTGCTGGCGGACGAAGGCGTGGACTTCCAGCAGGTGCTCAGCGAGCTCCAGGCGCGCCACGGCTAGCCGTCAGCGCGTGGCGGTCCAAGTATGGAAGCCGCTCTTTCGATCGGTGGCGGGAGCACGGTTCGCCCACGGCAGTGTGGTCCACCTGAACAACCTCTACATCTTCAGCGGCTACGATGGCGCCGTCCTGTTGGACGACAGCTGGTTCATCGATCCGTAGCCCCGCTCGCCCGCTCGTCTCGGTAGTCGTACCGACGTTCGACCGCGCTCCGCTGCTCGCGGAGGCGGTAGCGTCGGTGCTCGGCCAGAGCTACCGGCCCGTCGAGCTCATCGTCGTCGACGACGGCTCTACCGACAGCACAGAGCCCCAGTTCTCGAGCCGCCGCGACCTGCGCTACCTGCGACTCACGCACGCCGGTATGCCAGGGCGGGCCCGCAATGCGGGCGTGCAGGCAGCCGGCGGCGAGTTGATCGCCTTCCTCGACTCCGATGACCTATGGCTGCCTCCCAAGCTCGAGCGCCAGGTGGCGGCGATGGCGGCGGACCGGGTCGCCGTGCATCACACCCGCGAACGCTGGGTGCGAAACGGGCGCACCGTCTCGCAGCGGCGGCAGCGGCACCGGCGAGAGGGCGACCTGTTCGACGCGTCCCTGCGCAAGTGCGTCATCGGCCCCTCCACCGCGCTGCTGCGCCGCGACGCGCTCGATGCCGTCGGCGGCTTCCGCGACGATCTTCAGATCGCCGAGGACTACGAGCTGTGGCTGCGGCTGACCGCCCGCTACCCGGTCGGCTATCTAGAAGAGGCGCTGACCATCAAGCGTGCCGGCCACGGCGACCAGCTGTCGGAACGGAATGACCACATCGAGGTGTTCCGCATTCGCGCGCTGCGCGAGCTGCTAGCCACCGGCTGGCCCGACGACGGCGCACAGCGACGCGCCGCCCACCTCGAGTTAGCCCGCAAGGCCCACATCTACGCCGACGGCTGCGGCAAGCGCGGCCGCAGTAGCGAAGCGCAGGACTACCGCGCCCTGGCGCGGGAAGCGGTGGCGCATGCCGACGACACCCGAGCCGGCAACGGCCGTTGACCCCACCCTCGCCATGGTGAACGCTGCTGCGCGATGAAGGTGTGGCTGAAGACCCTGTTGGCCGTGCTCGCGGGTATCCTCATCGGCGTGCTCATCGACGGCCGCGACGGCCTGAGCGAGCTGGCGATGCAGGGCTCACAGTTGGCCATTCAGGTTGGCCGCTATGCGCTGTTCCCGGTCGTGTTCTTCGGTCTGGTGATGGGTACCTACGAGCTCCGCCGAGCGGAGATCGCACTCGCCACCTACTGGCGCCTGCTGTTGTATCTGGTTGGCGCCAGCGCACTCCTCACCGTCGTAGGCCTGCTCTCCGTCGTCGCCCTGTCGCCGGAGCGGGTGCCGATCGTCATCGTCGAGGCCGCCGACCTGCCGACCCCCGGATTGATGGCCACGCTCAGCCACACCGTGCCTGCCAACCTGTTCCAGGTGCTGGTAGGCGACGGCGCGGCACTGCTGCCGGTGGTGGTGTTTGCCATCATTCTCGGGCTCAACCTGGACTTCGACGAGGTCACCACGCGGCCGATCGTGCAGATCGCTGACTCGCTGTCGCGGATCTTCTATCACATCAACACCTTGATGGTGGAGATATTCTGGTTGGCGCTGCTGGTGGTGACGGCGGCCTCCTTTGTCTCCCTGTCCAGCGTGGAGCTGGCCCTCTACCAGCAGCTGCTGCTGATCCTGCTGCTGAACGTCGTGGTGGTGTGCGGCGGCGGCCTGCCGGCCCTCCTCTACCTGCTAGGCGAGCGTCGGCCGTTCCGGTGGTTGTACGGCGCCCTCGGGCCGGCGCTGGTCGGTGCGGCAACCGGCGACCAGTACGTGGCCACCGGTTCGTTGGTGCTGCACGGCCGCGCCTCTTTTGGACTGCCGCGCAGCGTCAGCTCGGCTGTGTATCCGTTGTTCGCCATATTCGGCCGCGCCGGCACCGCGCTGGTTACCTCGGTGGCGTTCGTGGTGGTAATGCGCTCCTACTCCAGTCTGGAGCTCGGCTTCGGCCAGATCGCGTGGGTGGCGACGTTCAGCTTCCTTATCTCCTTTGCCCTGGGAGGCGTGCCCGGCATCGGCGCCATGGTGGCCCTCACCATGCTGTCCAGCCTCTATGGACGCGGGCTACAGGAGGGGCATCTGATCTTGCAGCCGATCGCTCCGTTGCTGGTGAGCATCGCCGCGTTTCTCGACACCGTCGTTGCCGCAGTGGTCTCGGTACTGATCGGCCGCAATCTCGAGGTGGCACGCGAGGTCGACGTCCGCGATTTCGTGTGATCGGAACCGCGCCGACGCGACGCTGCCGCGGCGCTAGAGGCGGGCAGCGCCCAGCGGGATGGTCACCCCCACCAGTCCGGCGAGCATCAGCTGGTCGGCGAACGGTCGCCCCTCGCCGTCCCAGGCGTGGAACAGGGGATAGTAGATGCGAAACGCAGCGCTTACCGCGAGGTTGGTGGCCGCCTGCCACTCGAGACGCACCTCGTTACGCGGCAGCAGGAATCTGGCAGCTCCATAGAAATAGGCGCTGCCGTTGGCGGCATCGTCGCTGCCGGCGGCGGCGCCGACGACCAGCGGCGCCCGGAGGTCGAGGTCGAGGCCCGCTGCCAGGCTTAGCGCCAGGACCTCCGATATCGCCCACCTGATGGCGAAGTCGCTCCCGAGGAGGCCGCCGAGCACCCACATCCACGCCGCCGTCTCGAGTTCGGTGGGTCTGGGCCGCCCCTCTGGTGCCCACCACTCGTAGTAGGTGCCGTAGAGGGTCAGATCGGCAGTCCACGCCAGAAAGAACGCCGCGCCAAGGGGCTCCTGCCAGATGCCGACGCCAGCCCCTATGCTTTCGACCACGGGCGGTGGCGGCGCCACACCGCTGTCTGGCACGTGGCTGATTACCGTGGACCCGCCGTGGATGCGCTAGGTCCAGGCCGGTAGCGGCCAGCACCGGCGCGACCAGCAGGAGGGCGGCTGCGGCTTGCCGCACCCGAACGAGGGCCGGCGGACGCGCTCGCATAGCAACCATTGTAGCACGCACCGCTTTCCCCCCCAGGCGCCCGCTGGGGGTGTTGGCGCGCTCATCCGCGGCCGATCGCCGGCGACGGCAGGCCCCCATCGAGGGGTAGGAGCGTGATGCCCGCGGCCCCCACGCGATAGAAACGCGCCTGCTCCCATACGGCCAGTAGCCATTCGGCGCCGTCCGCCTGGACGACGACGTGGAGGTCGACGTAGCGAAGACCACCCGGAAGCGGAGGTAGATGCAGCACCGTAGGGAGTGGTGGCGTGGCATTGAGCACGCCGCCCTCTTCCAACAGCGCGAGGTAGCCGCCGCCGCCAGCAACTACTGGCACGGTGTGCAGCTGTGTGGCGCCATCCGGCTGGTAGCGCAGCCGGCTCGCCGCCGCTGTCGCGTCCCGCAGCAAGAAGTGATAGGCGCTCGGTTGCACCCCGCCGCTGCGTCCGGCGGCAATGATGTCGGACGCCAGCCCACGGAGCGGCGCCGGAACGTCCGGATCGCTGACGCCACGGAATCGATACCCCCTCAGGAACAGGTCGCGGGACACGGCCACCTCCCGGGCGTCGCCCTGCCCCAGGGTCAATTGGGTGTATTGGAAGTGGATTCCGCGGCGGTCCTCCAGCTTCCACTCCAGCATCGCCTCGTTCGGCGCCACCTGCGCCACCGACACCGACTGCCAGGCCGGCCCCACCGCCTTGTGCGGGCTTGCCACAGACCGCAGCTCGCCGCCGCTGAGGCGCACCAGGTTGCCGCGCTCCGCTATCTCATCCGCAACGGCTCGTTCCGCCAGGAGGTGGTTGACGTAGACGTGGCCGGCTAGCTCCCCGTCCCACTCGAACAGGTGGGTGAGGGTGCGCTGTGAGAACAGCTCTGGCGCGTAGAAGTACTCGAACGGCCCACCCTCGCCCTGGTCCGCTTGGAGATCGCCTATGCGGACGAATCCCCAGCCGTTCACCGCCAGGTAGGTAGCGCCGTCTACCGCACGGCTGGCCACCACGCGGCTCTGCACTGTCCATGGCCGCAGCTCGGCAGCGGCGGCTACCGTGGCCAACTCCAGCTCCGTGGTGGGTATCAGCCGGCCAGCGGCGAGGACGTAGTGTTGGCCGCGCAGTGCCGCCGCCAACGTGATCTCTGCGGAGCCTCCGTCGGTGGCGGGGCCAGCGCCGTCGCCACCGCTGCCAGCCGGGCGGTCTGCGGAGCATGAGGCCACCAGGAGGCAGATACTGCCCAGCAGTGCGGGCAGCGCGCCGCGCCTACCGGCCTGGCGCCGCTCCCGGGCCATTCGCCAATTGGCCGCCACCTGCGGCTCAACCAGCGCCACGGACGTCACAGATAGCGTACGGGTATGGTGTCGACCTGTTGTACGAGCGGCTCGTAGGGACGGGGAGAGCGGCCGAAACACACGCCCAGCGACTCGTACAGCGCCACCATAGGCTCGGTCACATGGCGCTGGTGAATGGCAGCGTCGGTAGGCATGTAGCCGATCTCCGTCTCTCCACCGGTGGCGGTTACGCCGGTGGTGTCTCTCGACAGAAGGATCACCGCCGCGGCTCCGATCTGCTTGCCGAAGTTGACGTCGTAGGCGGTGGACTCCCCCGAGCGCACCAGATGGCCGGGCACCAGGTCGCGTACCTCCGGGCGTTCGTAGATGTCCGCGACGAACATGCCGACGCTCTCCATCATCCCCGCAATCTCGGCGTCTTCCTCGAGCCGCCGCTCCAGCGCCTCACGGACGAAGCGTCCGGCGCCGGCCAGCTTACCGTGCCCGAAGGCATCCACCCCCTGGCTGGTGTCGGTCAGCAGCTCGCCATCCTCACCGCGCAACCCTTCCGCCGCCACTATGGTGTAGGTGCCGCCGAGACAGTCACTTTCCCGCATCCGTCGAAACAGCCGCTGCCGCGCGTGCGCGTAGACCACGTCCAGATCGGCGGGTATCTCTGGGATCAGGATGCAATCGGCATCGGCAGCCACGCCGCCGCGGAGAGCAGTGTGGCCCGCATAGCGGCCAAACACCTCGGTAATCATGATGCGCCGGTGGGTGGTACCGGTGGTCTTGGCGTCCTGGACGAAGCGGGCAATGCGATTGACGGCGGAATCACCACCCACCGAGTAGGTCTGCAGATCCAGGTCCATGGTCTTGGGCGCGTGTACGCAAGCGATGCCCTGCGCGGCCAGATCCACGACCACACTCCCTGTGTCGTCGCCGCCGGCGATCACCAGTCCGTCGATCTCGAATCGAGCCATACCGCGCCGGATGCGGTCGTACTTGCCGACATCGTCGATGCGGCCGATCTTGACGCGGGAGTGCCCCGCCTCCGAGCCGGCGCGCAGGGAAACGACGGCGTCCAGGCGCCGCTCGTCCAGCATCGCCAGCTGCGAAATACCTTCCAGGTTATAGAGGCCGGCGTAACCGTGGGGAATCAGGTAGGCGCCAATGCCCAGACTGGCTGCGGCTCCGGCTGCGCCGCGGATAACCGCATTGAGCCCGCCGCTGTCACCGCCGCTGGTGATAATGCCTATGTTGCGCAATGCGGCCATCGACGGGCAGCCGCTGCGCGGCTTGAGGACCGATCCTAGGGAGCGGCTATGGAGGTGTCAATCAAGGGCTACGGTCTCGACCATGTAGCGAACGTCCACCCCGCCACCGTTGGCTTCTTGCCGCTCGATGACAAATACCAGCGCATCGTCCGCCGGTGCCATCAGAATCTGGCGGATGGTGTAGCTGAGCACGCCGCGGCGGCGGATCTCCGGATGTCCGACGATCCGATTCCGGACCACTGTGCCGTTCTCAATGGTCAGTGAGAGGTGGAACGACGACAGCGCCTCGCGCCCCTCGCCGCTGACGCTCTGCTCCAGTGCCACTCGATAGCTGCGGCCGGCAACGAAGTCCCGAAACGCTATCTCTTCGAGCGGCTGGTCGCCATCCAGCAGGATGTAGACCAGGCGTCCCGACGCGAGGTGGTCGATGGCGTAGCGCTTGGTGAGCTCGGCGCGGTCGAATAGCAGGCGAAACAGGGCGCCCTCGCCGGTTACGCCGGGATCGACCGGCTTGGACCCGGAGAAGCTGCCCACTCCACCTGGGG
>CAJWOB010000106.1 GCA_913043885.1 uncultured Spirochaetaceae bacterium
GTGTGTCGTTGGGGTTGCGCGGCTTGTCCCAGCGCATGAACGAGCGGCGGAAGTCGACCGCGTGCTCCACCCGCTCGTTCGCCCCGCTCACCGGTGCATCGCCTCGTTTTCGACCGCTTGGATGAGCGCGATGATGTAGCCGTACTCGAAGGCGAAGGCCTGCTTTACCCGGTTCGAGACGCCCTCCGGCGCTACGTCGTCGGGGTGCTCGGGTGCGTGGTCGGGCATCAGCATGTATTCGTAACCGGCGGCGTGCAGCACCCTCGCCAGCTCATACATGTTCACGTCGCCCTCGTCCGGCCACGTCTCGGCAAAGTCGTGAAGTCCCCCGCGGATGTTGCGGAAGTGCACGTTGAAGAGCTTCTTGTGCTCGGCGAAGTACCTCACGATCGGCGGAAGCTCGGTCGCCGGATCCTCCAGCCCCTCGGCTGCTACGCCGCAGCAGAAGTTGAAGCCGTGGTAGGGACTGTCCACCAGCTTGCTGAACCGCTGTAGCCCTTCGAACACCGGCCAATCCCATCGCTCCACGCCGTTGAGGACGGGAGCGGGAGGATCGTTGAGGTGGCAGGCCATCTGGATCCTGTGCTCCTCCGCCACGGGGATGACCCGCTCCAGGAAGTACGCGGCGCGCTCGAACGCCTGCTCGCGAGTTACCTCTCCTGCCGCGTACCGCTTGTCGTTGTCGTAGTCGGCCAGAACGAAGGAGCTGTAGGTCGACCCGCCGCGCCCGGGCCGACGCGCCGTGCGCGGCACCAACCCACCGACGTCATCTGCCTTGAGAATGCAGAAGTTGTAGTTGAGCCCCCGAAGCCCGGCCTGGGCGGCGTTACCGATCCACTCGCAGACGCGATCTATGGCCCGATCTCGCTCCGCTGTGGCCAGACCGATGCTCTCCTGGAACGGGATGTGGACCATTTCCAGCTCCACCCCGTACTCGGCGGCCTGTTCGCGGTGCCGTGTGAGGCTGGCGACGTCGTATCCGTCGACCGTCGCATCGAAATGGACCACGCCGTGGCGGACGAGGAACTCCATCTCCATCTTGGAGGTGCCGAAATACTGGGTGCCTACGTACATGACCTACCTCGATCTCCCTTACGCCGTCACGATCGCGGGTTCTCCGACCGCGAATCTCTCTACGGTCGACTCATCCACCTCGATCCCAAGTCCAGACTGGGTGGGGACGGGTACTCGCGATTCTGATTGAGCGAACGGCTGAGTTAGCTTCTCGCGGATCGGATGCGGCGTCTGGTCGAACTCGAGGACCGACTCGTTCTGGTAGGGAAGGTCAGTCTGACCTATCTGGTTGATCGGCTGAACCGCCATGGCGTGCAGCGCTGCCGCGAGGCTGATGCCGGTTCCCCAGTAGTGGGGGTTGATCTTCACTCCATGGGCCTGCGCCATTACGCCAACTCGATGCATTTCCGCTATCCCGCCGACGCTGCAGACGTCGGGCTGGATGATGTCGAACACGCGGGTGGCGAGGCGAGGTGCGAATTCCCATCGGGTCGCCAGACTCTCACCACCCGCTATCGGTATTGGCGACCGCTCCTGCACCATCTTGTTGGCCGCGTCGTCGCGACTTGCGCACGGCTCTTCGAACCAGCTCAGGTCCTGGTCGGCGACCATATGCGCGAAGCTGAGCGCCGTCGCTGCGTCGTAGGACTCGTTTGCGTCGAACATCAGGCGAATGTCGGGACCGATCGCTTCGCGGGTTGCCCGAATGCGAGCAGCGTCGTCGCGGAGCGGCAGCGCCCCCACCTTCATCTTCATCCCGGTGAAGCCCTGCTCAGCGTATCCGGTTGCCTCCTCGAGATGGGGCGCCAGGGCGTAGTCGTCGACGTAATACAGACCGGTGGCGTACACGGGCACGCTGTCGCGCAGCCTGCCTCCCAGAACCTCGGACACCGGCCTGCCAGCCGACTTGCCGGCGATGTCGTGCAACGCCGTGTCGATGGCACTCATCGCCAGCGCAGGTGCGGAGGCGAACACGTGCGACTGATACGTCGCTCGCTGCAGCTTGTGCCAGATCTTGCTGATGCCGGCGGCGTCTTCTCCAATCGCCATCTTTGCGACGGCGGCAATCCCGGGCACGGAGTCACCCGACCCGTACGTTTCGCCCCACCCGACAACGCCGTTATCGGTGGTCACCTTCATCACGATGATGCTTCTGGCGCCGATCCACTGCTGAGACCAACCGAACGGTCTGTCCAGGCTCGCCTGTAGGTAGCGTATTTCTATCCGATCGATCTTCATGGCCCGGAGACCGTGATGATAGCAGTGACAGTGACTAGCGGAAGGGCAGCAGGTCCAGCGCGCCGAGCACCACGAACACCGCGATCAGCAGGTCTGCGACCAACGCGGTGCTGGCACGCGGCCAGCTCCGCCAACATCCCACCACGGACGCCACCAGTCCGGCGCCGGCAACCACGGACCACAGCTGCAGCCGCACCAGAGCCATTGCAGCCGCCACGAACATCAGAACGGCTGCAGCCAGCATAAGCTGCGCGACTAGCCGATCTTCGCCCACCTCGGTGTCGTGACGGCGCTCGCTATGGCCGACTCGCTGCCTGCGCCGCGCCATCCGCGCCCGCCACAGCAGATGCATGAAGCCGTGTACCGCCAACAAGAGCGCGGCAGCGGCTGCCGGTGAGTATCGCTCCATCGCTCCATAACCTCATTTGAAACGTCTTCCCCGCCTCGACGCCGGCACATCGGGGTTTGCCCCGCAGAGCGCGGCCTTCCTGGAGACCGGCCGTACCGCTGGGCAACTGCCCGGGCGTGATCCACACTGAACGCGCCTCGAAGGAGGCCGCCGCTACCATGGAAGACACACCCCTCATCGACGTCGCAGAGAGCGACCGGATAACCGAGCTCCTGAACGCTCCGGACACCTTCACCTTCGAGGCGTTCGCGGCCGAGACCCTCGATGGCCTGGTCCCCGACATCGGGCTCACTGGCAAGTATCCGCATCGCAGCGTCTATCGCCCGCCCAGCCTCACCAACGCCGGCGTCCCTGCCTCACTGAGCCACCGCTTCTGGGGCACCTCGGACGGCCGCGCCAGCCACACCGGGCGACGCTGGATCGGCGTCCTGATGTACGACGAGCACGGCCGTGACTGCTCACTGGAAGTGAGGCTCGGGGCAGACCACATCGGCCGCATCGTCCCGCAACGTCATGACAACCGACGGCACCTCTACGTCCTCGACCGACCGGCAGACTTCATGGGGGGGATGGAGGTGTTCAAACTCCTCGGCACCGGCGATGCCAGCTACCGGCTGGAAACCATTGCCTTATTCGCCGCCCGTCCCGAGCCGACCCGCTACGCACCGCAGGTCACGCGCACAACGGCTCGGCTGCGCCGCCGGCAGAGCGGCAAGGTGGAGGTCGTGGTCGATTTCATCACCCAGCCTGCCACCCGATGCAGCGTCGAGCTCGTCCGGGTAGCGGACGGCACTAGCGTCGGCCGCGCGGCGGATGAGGAATACCACTCACTACACACCCACACCCTACACACGACGCGCGACGAGGCTGCCACCGACCACATCGTCCGCATCGTCGCTGCGGAGCTCGGCGGCGAAGGTGCAGAGGTGGAGGTGCCGGTCACCGGCCAGTCACAGGGCGCCGGCTCCGGCTCCGTCGTCACTGTCCCAGTGGAGGTGAGCAACCTATCCTCCCGATCGCTCTCTACGGTACCGGCTACCTTCGGCGTGCCGGTGCCGCGTGGATCGGTGGTTGGACCGACCACCGGCACCTGGCAGATCGAAGACGCGTCGGTGACCGTTCAGTGCCGTCCCCATGGCTTCTGGCCGGATGGATCGGCGAACTGGGTGCTGGTCGATGGCCCACTGCCGCAGCCGCTGGAGGCGGCATCAGCCGGGGCGCAGCCGCGCGCGGGAACCGTCACGCTGATGCCCGCCGGCGCCGCGAAAGACGCAGCGACGGCCGACGCCGCGGACGCCGACGCAGTCACCTCCCAGCAGGACGACGGCGCCGTCTCGCTGGCCAACGGTCGCTTCCGTCTGAGCGTCCGCGCCGGGGCCACCGACCCGCTACCGACAGTGGAGGTCCGCGCGGACGACGGCGCCTGGCGTGCCGCCCATCGAGCGAGCAGCGCCAGGGTCACGCTCGGGACCGGCCTCGAGCTGAGCCAAGGCCCGGTGGAGGACGTCCTCCTCGAGGAGTCGGGCCCGCGGCGGGCTGTAGTGCGCTACCGCTTCGGCCACGTCGATGCGGCGGGTGTGGCACATCTACGCAGCACCGTACGGGTCCACATCTACGGCGGCCTCTCCGCGCTCCGCATCGTGCACCGGCTGGAAGTCGTCTCTCCCCATCTGCCACCGACGGCAGGTGGCACCGGCGCGGACATCCCCGCCGACGCGCGCACGGTGCGCGAGGCGGTCGCCGGAGAAGATGGCGAACGGGCGACGCTGCTGACTCTACGCTCTGCGGAGTTGTGCCTCGACCGTGGCCCGCACACCGAGGCCAGTTGGTCGGCTGGCTCACAGCCGGTCTCGCCGTCCTCCGGCCTGCGCCTCGTCCACGAGCACGATCAGGGACACCGCGTCGAGACAGACACCGTGGAGTTGGCAGACGGCAGGATCCCCGGGCGCGTCAGCGTCACCGACGCCGACGGCAGCTGCATCAACCTAGGGCTGCGGGACTTCTGGCAGACCTACCCACGCGGCATCCGGGTCGCCGAGGACTCGATCGAGATCGAGATCCTCCCCGCGTTGTCGGGGGACGAGCGCCCTGGCGACGAGGAGGCGTGGCAGAGCATCTACTTCTGGCTCGACGCGGACCGCTACCTGCTGAAGGCCGGACTGGCGCTCACCAGCGAGCTGCTGCTGACCTACGGCGAGCGGGACGAGCAACTGTTTGACTGGTTCGCGGATCCGCCGGCGGTCCGGCCGACGCTGAGCTGGCTGAACGAGTCCGGCGTGATGATCCCGCTTGCGCCCAAGAACACCGGACTGGCCGAGAACTACGAACGGGAAATGGAAGGCGGCTACGATCAGTGGATCGAGGACCGAGAGATCTGGCGGAGCTACGGCCTCATCAACTACGGCGACTGGTATGGAGAGAGCGGCTATTCCTGGGGTAACAACGAGTACGATCCCGCGTTCGCCCACTACTGCGAGTTCCTCCGCGGCGGCGATCCGCGCTGGTTCCGCATTGCAGGGGAAGCCGCGCGCCATCTGGGCGACGTCGACACCATCAACTTCTCTACCGATGCCCTGCAGATCGGCGGGCAGTACATGCACATCGCCGGACACGCCGGCGGCTACCTTCCTCCCTATTTCCGCAGCAAGATGCGGGGGTCGATCACCATTCCCTCCCACACCTGGGTGGAGGGCATGGCCTTCCACTACCTGCTGACCGGCGATGAGAATCAACGCGAGAGCCTCGACCGAACGGCGCAGTGGCTACTGAGGAGCGGCCTGTCCGACTTCGCTGGGGGTATCGACTACTACGACTTCAGCAACTGTCGCGAATGTGGCTGGCACCTTACCCACCTCACTGCGCTTGCCCGCATGAGCGAGTTGCCGCGCTCTCTCAACGCCGCCGCGCTCATCGTGGACCACGTTCTGGAGCGGCAGGAGCCTGGCGGCGGCTGGGAGCGGCTGCTGTCCGAGAGTCACTGCGGCTGCCCGCCACCTCGCGAGCGGGGCGAGGCCGGATTCATGGTGGGGGTGCTGCTGTCCGGGCTGCGGCGCTACCACGAGCTAACCGGAGACGAACGGGTGGTCGCCGCAATCGTCGGCGGCGCCCGCTGGCTGGTGGCCCGCACCTACGACCGCGCCAGCGGCCATTTCCGCTACACCCCATGCCTCATCCGCGGCGGCGGGCCGAGCCCTGGCCAGACGAAGCAGGTTATCGAGGGGCTCGCCTACGCCTTCGCGCTGTCTGGCGATGCCGAGCTCGGGGAAGTGCTGGAACGCGGGCTCGGAGATGTGGGCGGTCTGCCGAGCGCGTCCAAGGAGGCCCCCAGCAGCGGTTTTGGCAAGGCCTGGACGAGTGAGGCGCGCTACGTGCCGACGCTGCTCGCCTACGTGGCGCGCGCCCGCGACCGGTAACGATCGGCGTGGTCGAGCGGCGCTCCCGTGTCGACGAGTTGCGTCGCGCCGCTGCCGAGTCGGCCGCTACTGGCCGGAAGAGGCGCTGTGGCCCGAGTCGATCGCCTATCGGGCCAAGCTGGCAGCGACGCTCTGCATCGCCGGCCACCTCCTCCGCCGGCCGCACTACCTACCGGTCGCCGAGGAGATGCTGCAGAGGATCCTCGGGGAGCGGGTGGACGGAGTGCTGTGGCCGGTCGGCCGCTGGTGCGAATTCCCTGTGTACCAGGGCATGCACTCGCAGCGCCCCAAGCGCATACCGGGCGATGACGCGAACGAGTTTGACCGCGCTGCGGCGGCAGGCGGAGAATGGATAAATGGAAGGACGCCGTCTGGTCGCAGTGGGCAACCGGGTGGAGGTCGAGGCCGTCGACGTCGCGGATCCCGGTCCCGGACAGATACTGGTGCGCGTGTCCCGCAGCCAGGTGAGCGCCGGCTCCGAGGCCGTCGTTCTGCTGGCCGCGTCCCCCGAGCGCCGGCCGCTGGGTTACACGCTGGTCGGCACGGTGATGGCAAGCGGCACGGGAGCCGCCTACGGCGAGGGCGACCGGGTGCTGGCCTTCGGAGGTCATGGCAGCCACTGGCTCATCGGCCAGGAAGATCAGGACGAGCTGAGTGGGGCGCGCCAGCCGATCGACTACGACGCTGAGGCCCTCAGCGACGATCAGGCCACGTTCGCCGTGCTCGGAGATGTGGCGCTGCTCGGTATCCGACGCGCCGAGCTACAGATCGACGAGTCGGCTGCTATTTTCGGCCAGGGAGTGGTCGGTCAACTGACGACGGCACTATGCCGCGTCTCCGGCGCCCACCCGATTATTGCGGTGGATCTCGACGACGCACGGCTGGAGCTGGCACGCGCCAGCGGCGCCACCCACACGGTCAACGCCACCAAGGACGACCCTGTCGCGGCCGTTCAGGAGATAACCTCCGGCGGGGCGCAGTGCGTGTTCCACGCCACGCCCGATCCCAACGTGTTGATTCCGGCGATGCAGGCGGCGGGTGACCGCGGCAAGGTGATGCTCGTCGGCAGCCCCCCCGGCACCGTGGAGATCGGCTTGCAGGTCGAGCTGTTGCGCAACGAGCTAGATATTCGCGGCGTCTACGGCAGCGGGCTGGAGGACAACGCCCACCCCCGCTACCCGTGGACACGACGGCGCAACCGGCGGGCGATCATGCGCCTTATCGCGGAGGGCACGCTGCAGGTGGACCCACTCATCAGTCACGTCGCCAGGCCAGAGGACGCGCCGAGCCTGTATCGCCAGATGCTCGAGGGTACGGCGGGGTGGATGAGCATCCTCTTCGACTGGGACTGATGATCGGTGACCGGCCCGTCAGCGATACCGGCTGGGACTCCGAGGTGGCCTGCTACCCGTTCGTGATGTGCTACGCTGGCAACGACTACGCCGGCATCGGCGTCGCGGAGCTGGCGTAGGAACCACGACGATGTCACGGCGCGAGGACCTACGTCAGGTGCCACTGCTCAGCGAGAGTCAGATCGCCCAGTTCAAACGCGATGGGGTACTGCTGCTTCCGGGGGTGCTCGATACCGATCTGTGCCGGCGGGCGCGTGACCAGATGTGGCAGATCATCGCCGAGCACCGCCCGAGCATGCAGCGGGACGATCCGCACACATGGACTCCATTCCACGACGAGCCACGAGACGACGGCGACCGCCCCGCGGAAGGCGGCGCCCCCTACTTCTTTGGCAAGGGTCACCGCTTCTACGTCCGCAACGGCGCCGAGGACCTGCTGCTCGACCTGGCTCCCCGCGCG
>CAJWOB010000107.1 GCA_913043885.1 uncultured Spirochaetaceae bacterium
CGCGAGCCGTTCGAGCGCCGCACTTCAATGAGGTGCGGGCGCTGTGGATCAAAGGACGTGACCCAGTAAAATCCATTGCCGCCCAGATACATTATGCGGCCGCCCGTGCCCAGGTAGGATTCCAGTCCGGAGAGCATGGGAGCGGTCCAGTACTCGGGGTGGGTGCCGCTGATGATCACCGCGTAGGGCTCCAGGGCTCCGGAGCCTTCGCGGTGCAGGTCGTCGTCGGTGATCACGTCGTAGGCGAACGCTGCGCCGTCCAGCCAGTGCAACAGGTGGAGGTCGGCGTTGAGCAGATGCGGCCAGGTCGCGGCCAGGGAGGATGCGGGATTGCGGTAGCCCGGCCGCATATTTACAATCGGCCGGCGGCGCGAAGAGTAGCAGACCCCCGAGCCATCGCTGTGCAGATCGTACAGGCTCAGAAGATTGTGAGCGCGCATGTACTGGTCGTTTGGCCTTTCCCGTTTTTCGTCGTCGCCGCCCGCCAGGGTCGCGCGCACCAGATCTTTGAATTGCTGGTTGGCATAGGCTGTATAAGTGACGGTCGGGACCAGAAAGGCGATGCGAGCCCGGGGGGCGGCAGGTGCCGGAGTGGTGTAGAAGGGGATATAGTCTTCGGCACCTGCGGCACTCAGGTGGGCCGCGTACACGCCGCTGGGCCAGGCCGCCGGGACGGTCCATTCGAAGTCGGCGTCCCAGCCGGCGTCCTCCAGGTCGTCGTCGTGGAAGTGGATGGCACCGTAGTGGGAGGGCGCCGCTTTAAAATCGACCTCGTCGCCGTTCCAGTTGTGTCCGCTCATGCCCCGGGCCGGCATATTTACGGTGTGGCCGTGATGTCCCTGCGGCGCGGTATCCCGCACTTGCTGGGTGGCGATGTCGAGGGCAAAGTCCCAGCTGCCGATCAGGTTGTCGGGCGCCGCTCCGGTCTCCAGTCGGGCGCGTTCGAGGGCGCAGTTCCAGAGCCGCGGCTGGTCTATTTTGCCGTTGAAATGCGCCGTGGGGTTTTTGCTGGCCGCGTCTTGGGGAGCGGACGCCGCCATCAGCAGAGGAGCGGCGTTGGCGCCGAGGTCCCGCGGCGCTATTTTCTCCTGGACGGTTGCCGCCGAGTGGTCCAGAGGCCAGGGCGATAGCGGTTCCTGGTAAAGAGCGACCGCGCCGCTGGCGGCGTCGTAGGTGGCGGCGACAAAATACCAGTGGGAAGCTTTCAGCGCCGCGCCGCTGCTCACTTTCCGAACCTGGCCCTCCCCACTGCCGAGCCACAGGGCCAGCGCGCCATCGGCCTCGATGAAAAGGCCGTAGCCCGTCTGCGCGGCAGCGGACCACTTGGTCAGCAGGCCCTGGACGCCCTTGTGGGGCGTGGTGGGAAAGATCCACGCCGCCAGGCTCAAACCCTTGCAGCAGTCCAGCAGCGGTCGGTGCGGCACGCTGGCGTAGGAACCGCTGTGGATGGCCTGGTGGCGTCCCCGGTACTCGCCGTTGACCGCGGTCTGCAGTCTGTCTATTTTGCAGCCGGGACCTCTGGGATGCGCGTCCGTGTGACGCAGCCGCACGATCTCCGCCCGATAGGATTGCGGCTGGCTGCTGACCATGAAGCGAATTTTCTGGCCCGGACGAACGCTGAGCGGATCGCTGTAGCCGACGATTTGCATGGTGGGTTTTCCTTTTGGGTGATGTCTCATTCAGCTCAAGAGAAGAATAGTGGTTTTTCAGTACGGCGACCACTATTTTAACAAGTCTCGTTTGCGCTGCGCGGGGCCGGCCGGCGCAAAATTCGCTGATTTTCCAGCGCAAGGCTAGTGGTCATTTAGCCCGCAGTCCCCTATCTTATGGGAAATAAAAAACTGCGACTGCCGGCAACAAATGGGAAGAAATCATGGATAAATTACGACTCACCCCGCAGCAACTGTCTTTCATGGAAACCTTCGGATACCTGCACTTTCCGGGGCTGATGCGCGATTGCGCCGACCAGATCATCGCCGCCTTCGAAGCGGTGTGGCAAGAGCGCGGCGGCGGTCACGACGGCCGCCGCCACGACGGCACGGCGCGCTCCTGCATCGTGCCCTTCATCGATCAGAGCGAATATCTGTCCGGCTTGCTGGACGACGGCCGCATCAATGGTATCCTGTCCAGTTTGCTGGGCGATGACTTCAACTACCTGGGCAGCGATGGCAACTACTACGTCGGCGATACCCGCTGGCACTCCGACGGGGCATGGCAGGAGCCGATCGGCTACTACAAGCTCGCCATCTACCTGGACCCGGTCGATGCCGACACGGGGGCGTTGCGCGTTGTTCCCGGCAGTCATCGATTCGGTGAGCGCTTCGCCGACGAGGTCGAGCGCGAGATCGACCAGAAGACGTTCTGGGGCGGCGTGGCCCCGAACGAGGTGCCCGCCGTGGCGCTGACATCGGCACCCGGCGACCTGGTGCTGTTCCACCAGATTCTGAAGCACGCTGCGTTCGGCGGCGGCAACCGCCGGCGGATGTTTACTATCAACTACACCCCCGCCATCGACGCCGCCCGCGAGGCGGTCTATCGGGAGACCGTGAGCTCCCACGACTACACCGTCGCAGACGTCTTCGGCCAACCACCCGGGCCGCTGCTAACGGGGGCGCCCCCCAGCCGGCTGCCCCACCTGGAGGCACTGCGGCGCTACATTCCCGATTCCGCACACTAGCCGGCCGGCTCGGAGGCTACCGGCGGCCGCGCCCGCGGGTTGATAAGGAACACTTCCGGGCGGTACTCGAAGTGGACGTTGTCGAAGAACAGCCACTTGCCGCCCCAGACGAACCCCTGCCGCTCGAAGGCATCCACCACGACCTGTGGCACCAGCCAGCGGTCCTCCAGTGCGACGTCCCACCACTCGTCGAGACCGGCGTCTGCCGCCCAGCGCCAGTAGGCGAACTGTCGGCGGTAGTCGCGCGGCACCAGATCGACGGCGGTCCCGTAACTGTGATAGCTACGGGACTGAGTACCGGCGATCGGACGCCAGGTGAAGCCGGCGACCACCCGGAGCTCGGCGACGAAGCGCGCCACTTCTCCATCTCGGGAGGCAGCGTGCAGCACCTCCGCCTCCACTCGATCCAGTGGCTCGACCAATAGCGGGTGCACCCACACGGTGCGGTCCAGGAAGTCCACCCGTGCCATCATCCGTTCCGCCGTGCGCCGGTCGGCGGCACCGTAGAGCGCGTCCGAGAACCCGGGGTGGCGGGGTGGGGCGTCTGCAGCCTCTCGGTCGGTGCGTTCGCGTAGCAGGGCTTCCAGCTCGGCGGCGACCGGGAACAGCGTCGGTGGCCCGGCGCGGTAGTCCTCGTAGAAGCGGAACGGCGTGAACTGCTCAGGGGTGGCCGCATCGGCGGCGGGGAGCAGGCGCCCGGCCGCCCAGCGGAAATCGCTGCCGCCGACGCGCAGCACCCATTCGCCCTCGCGCAGGGTTATCTGCTCTACCCGCTCCGGGTAGGCGATGCGGAGCGCATGCACATGGAGCGTGCCTCCCACCCTGGCGTCCTGTGCGGCGACGAGGAGCGGGGCGCTGACCGTGAGCACGAGTGTGGCAAGGCGACGCAGGGCCGCCCATCCTACTCTATGTGGCCGGTGCGACGTTGGCAGTCGGGCCCAATCTCAGTACCGTCCATGGATTGGCTGACCTGTCCGCAGCGCGCCCCCCCGAACACCCTCCCCTGGTGGCGATTGGCGTCGACCATCGCCAGCAGGAATGGTGCGCACGGCTCGCACTCACCGACGCATCACTTCATAAGCTGCTCGCCTCGCTGGCCGCAGACCCCTGGATTGCGGAGGCGGCGGCGCTGGTTACCTGCAATCGCGTGGAGCTATACGCGGTGCCAGGTACCGCAGCGCAGGCCACGGCGTCCGCGCCGCCGCTGCCGGCGGTCGACCGACTGACCACCGTGCTGCTGAACACGGCGGGCCTGGAAGCCGACGCACAGCCGCCGTTGTCCCACTACGACGGAACGCGCGTCGCCGACCATCTGGCGCGGGTGGCCTGCGGCCTGGAGTCGATGCTGTTCGGCGAGACCGAGATTCTGGGTCAGGTGGCCGGCGCCGCCGAGTCCGCTCAGCAGGCAGGCAGCCTCGGCCCCACCCTACGGCTGCTGTTTCAACACGCCGTCAGCGCGGGCAAGCGCGCCCGCACGCAGACCGCCGTCAGCCGCCACGCCCTGAGCGTCAGCGCGCTGGCGGTGAATCACGCCGAGTCGCTGGTGCCCGACCTGACCACCACGACGATAGCGGTCATCGGCACCGGGCTTGCCGCCCGGCTGGTGCTCGGCGCGCTCAAGACCCGCAACGCCGCCCAGGTGACCGTCGTCAGCCGCGATCTGGAGCGCGCCCGCCACGAGGCGGACAGCTGGGGTGCCGACGCCGCCGCCTTCGACGACCTCGACACCGTCCTGACCGGCACCAGGGTCGCGTTCTGCGCCACCGACGGGCACGGCGTCATCGGCGCCGACCTGATCGCCGATGTCGTCGCCCGGAGAGCCGAGCGCAAAAGCGACAGCGACCGCGACGGCGACGCCCAGTTGCTGCTGGTAGACATTGCGGCGCCCCGCAACGTCGCCGCCGGGGTGGCTGCGCTGCCGGGGGTAGCGGTGCGCGGCATGGCGGACCTGGGAGGAGAGTCGGAGCGCGCGCTCGCGCTGCGGCGCAAGGAGGTGCCACAGGTGGAGGCGATCGTTGCCGCGGAGCGCGGGGCCTTCCTCGCCGCGCTACGCGAGCTGCGCGCCCATCCGGTCATCGCCGCCCTCCGTACGCGTGCCGAGCAGGTGCGCCAGCGCGAGCTGCAGCGATCGCTGGACGAGGTGCAGAGATCGCAGCAGCAGGTGGGTGGTGACGCGAACAGCGACGCGGTACGCCGGCAACTGGACAAGCTGTCGCGATCCATCGTCAATCAGTTGCTGCATCAGCCTACCGTCCGGCTCCGCGCCGCAGCGGAAAACGGCAGCTGGGACGAGCACGACCGCGTGGTGCGTCACCTCTTCGAACTGGATCCTCAGCCGGAGCCGGACCCCACCGAGTAGGGTGACGGCGACGAGCGTACGCCCCGGGCGCCGTTATCGCGTATCGTTGACCACAGCCAAGTGACTACCACTCAGTCGCAGCAGCTACAGAAACGCGCGCAGCAACTCATGCCGGGGGGCGTCAGCTCCCCGGTACGAGCACTGCGAGCGGTCGGCGGCGACTCCCTGTTCATCGACAGCGGCCGCGGTGCGACCATTCTCGACGCCGACGGCAACCAGCTCATCGATTACGTGCTCGCCTATGGCCCGCTGATCGCCGGTCACGCTCACCCGAGGGTAGTTGCCGCGGTGCAGGAGGCGGTCGGGCGTGGCACCAGCTACGGAGCCACCAGCCGTCTCGAGATCGAGCTTGCCGAACAGGTGCAGGCGCGCATCCCCTCTGTGGAGATGTTGCGGTTCGTCAACTCCGGAACCGAGGCGACCATGTCGGCGCTGCGCCTGGCGCGGGCGGCTACCGGACGCACCAAGATCATCAAGTTCGCCGGCGCCTATCACGGTCATGCCGATATGCTGCTGGTGAAAGCCGGCTCCGGCGTGGCCACCCTCGGCCTGCCCGACTCCCCCGGCGTGCCGGCCGGAGCGGTGGCGGACACCGTCGTCCTCCCGTACAACGACACCGCAGCGTTGCGCGACGCGTTCGCCGCCTCCGGCGGGGAGGTGGCGGCGGTGATCGTGGAGCCGATCGCGGGCAACATGGGAGTGGTGCCACCGGTAGAGGGCTACCTGACCGAGCTCCGCACGATCACCTCCGCCCATGGCGCACTCCTCATCTTCGACGAGGTGATGACCGGCTTCCGCGTCCACCCCAACGGTGCGCAGGCGCTCTACGGGGTCAGCCCCGACATCACCTGCCTCGGCAAGGTCATCGGCGGCGGACTACCGGTCGGTGCCTACGGCGGTAGCCAGTCCTTGATGAGCGAGGTTGCGCCCAGCGGCGCGGTCTACCAGGCTGGCACGCTCTCCGGCAACCCGCTGGCGATGGCGGCGGGCCTCGCCACGCTCGAGGTGATCGCCGCCGACGGTGCCTGGCAGGAGGTCGCGGCGCGCACCGAGGCAGTCGCCGCTGGGATAGCGGAGCGCGCCGCAGCTGCCGGTGTGGCGGTAAGCCAGCACACTGCCGGCACCATGTTCTCCACCTTCTTCGCGGAGCCGGCGCCTCGGTCATGGCAGGAGGTCAGCGGCGCCGACACGGAGCGGTTTGCCACCTTCTTCCGCACGATGCGGGAGCGGGGAGTGTTTCTGCCACCCTCGCAGTTCGAGGCGTGCTTCCTCTCCACCGCTCACGGGGAACAGGAGCAACGCCGCACCCTGCAGGCGGCTGAGGACGCCTTTGCCGAGGTCGCGAGGAGGCATTCCGGATGAGCGAGAAACGAGAGCGGCTGAGCGAGATCATCGACGGCCTCGGCTCCACGGTGGTGGCGTTCAGCGGCGGGGTGGACAGCGGACTGCTGGCCAAGATCGCGGCCGAGCGGCTCGGCGAGCGGGCACTGGCGGTTACCGCCGTATCGCCGAGTCTGCCGGCCGCGGAGCGGGATGAGGTGGCGGCGTTCGTGGCGGCGTTCGCGATTCGGCACGAGTTCATCTCCAGCGACGAGACCGACGACCCCCGCTACCAGGCCAACGCCCCCAACCGCTGCTACTTCTGCAAGAGCAACGTCTACGAGACGCTGGCCGAGTTCGCCGCCGAGAAGGGCATCGCAACCATCATCGATGGCACCAATGCCGACGACGTCGGCGACCATCGACCTGGCCGCGAGGCCGCCCGCGAACGAGGCGTGCGCAGCCCGCTGCAGGAGGCCGGGCTGCACAAGGAGGAGATTCGCAGCTACGCCCGCGAGCTGCAGCTACCGCTGTGGGACAAGCCGGCCGCGGCCTGCCTGGCCTCGCGCATCCCCTATGGCTCACGCGTTACCGTGGAGAAGCTGAGCCAGGTGGAGCAGGCGGAGGCGGCTATTCGGGCCCTCGGCGTCCGTCAGCTACGGGTGCGTCACCACGGCGATACCGCGCGGGTGGAGGTCGACCCCGAGCAGTTCGAGCTTCTGCTCCGCCACCGAGACAGCATCGTCGCTCAGCTACGGGCCCTGGGCTTCGTCCACGTGTCGTTGGACCTGGCGGGCTTTCGCTCCGGCAGCATGAACGCTGCGCTCAGCACCGATGGATCCTGAACGGCTGCGCACGCTCCTGCACGCGGTCCAGGCCGGGGAGGCCGACGTAGAGGAGGCCATCGCCACCCTTGGCGCCATGCCGATCGAGGACATCGGCGAGGCGCGCCTCGACACCCACCGCCCGCTGCGGCAGGGCATCGGCGAGGTGGTGTATTGCGAGCCGAAGTCGCCGTCCCAGGTAGCCGACATCTTCGCCGCGCTCGCCGCCCACCACTCACGCGTCCTGGGAACCAGAGCCGACGAGGCCATGGCGGCGGCCGCCAAGGCGAGCGGCCGGACGACGCTGGTCGGCTACAACTATCTGCGCAATCCCGCCTTTCAGCATCAATTCCTGATTCTGCCTTTTCTTGGCAATGTTCCGGAGCTTGGCCGGGACAGCCTCTGGCAAAAGCTCGTTCAACACCGTTGCGGCGGTTACTGTTTCGAGCTGAACTCTCTGCTGGGTGACGCACTGGCAGCCATCGCGGCCAAGAACCACAAGAAGTCTCCGTGATCACGACGGAAGACGCGGAGCAGAGACCGGGGGCATCGGATGCCGGGAAAGTCCCGAAGGCGTTAGGTAGAATTCTCTAGCCAGATAAGACGCAGCGTGAGCCAGCAGAAAGCTGGACGGCTGCGTCGCGCGCGCCCAGCCACAAAAAGTGAGTGGCCAAGGGCTCAAGAGCC
>CAJWOB010000108.1 GCA_913043885.1 uncultured Spirochaetaceae bacterium
CCGAACCCGATAGAACTGCCCTTGTGGCGCTGGCCGATGATCTTGTCGAGGCCGGCAAAGGCCCCGCCGCAGATGAACAGGATGTTGGTCGTGTCGACCTGCAGGAATTCCTGCTGGGGATGCTTGCGCCCACCCTGGGGCGGCACCGACGCCACGGTACCTTCGATCAGCTTGAGCAGGGCCTGCTGTACGCCTTCACCACTCACGTCCCGGGTGATGGAGGGGTTATCGGACTTGCGGGAAATCTTGTCGATTTCGTCGATATAGACAATGCCACGCTGGGCCTTCTCCACATCGTAGTCACATTTCTGCAGCAGTTTCTGGATTATGTTTTCCACGTCCTCACCGACATAACCCGCTTCAGTGAGGGTGGTCGCATCGGCGATGGTGAAAGGCACGTTGAGCAAGCGGGCCAGGGTTTCTGCCAGCAGGGTTTTACCACTGCCAGTGGGACCAATAAGCAAAATATTGCTCTTGCCCAGCTCCACTTCGTCGCGGCCCTTGCCGCTGCTGCGCAGGCGCTGCACCAGCGGCTTCCACAGGCGAGGGAAGTCATCGACATCGCACAGCATCGCCGCGACGCGCACCTGGTAGACATCCTGGATCAGATCCTGCACGTCATCGCGGCGCACCACGCTCAGGCCGAGGGGCGCTACGTGGTAGCCGAGCCGCTCGGTCTGTTCCTGATGTGTGGAGAGGTGGAGCAGCTCCAACGGCCAGACCCGGCCGTTATTCTACTCGGTGCCCAGGTTCTGCACCTGGAAGTCGACGATGCTCCAGATGAGGTCGGCGCGCTGCAGAAAGTAGGTGTAGCTTCGCACTTCGACGAACGACCCCTGGTCGAAACGCTGGTCCACCAGAACCGTCGCCTCCCCGGGTGTGTAGGTGGTCTTCAACACCTCGAAGCTGGTGGGGATGAGGAGCAGGTCATCCTCGAGCCGTTCCTGCTGCAGGTCGGCGCGGTACTGGTCCAGCATCGCCCGCTTCTCCGCCTGGCTCGATCGCTGGTAGCGGCGACCGAGGGTGGGGCTCTTCTGCAGCAGGCTCTCCAGATCGAGATAGAGAAAGAAGCTCGGCCACGCGCTGCGCTGTCGGTTGCTGAGCATGAACGACACCACCTCGTCGGGGGGGAGCGGCTGCGGCTCCAGCACCATGCGCTGTTCGGCATCCATCACCGCTCGCATCTCCGGGGTGTCGGCCGGCGGCCGTATGTTGAGGGTGAGGGTGTTGGAACGCAGTGACGTTCCCCCGGTGGCGACACCCAACCGCCCGAGGAGACCGGGGGCGAAATGTGCCTGCAGGCTATACACGCCGGCATCGCCGATGCGGGCGAAGTCGGTGAGGTTGCTGACGAAGCCGAACCGCTCGCCCGGCTGCAAGTCGACGGTACGGAAGAAGATCGGTTGTCCGGTGTTGCGGGCGGTGATGTAGCGACGCGCCTTCTCCAGCTCGACGTTGGTGAGGGTGCGCACGACGAAGTCGAGGTTGAAGGCGCGGTTGTCGGCTACCCTCAGTCGGAACGGCGCCGGCGAGTTATTCGTCAGCACCGTCTCGATCTGTACCACATCACCGAGGAAGTAGATCTGTCGATCGTAGAAGCGGATGCTCAGGTCGATGTCGGCGGTGGTACCATCGGCCATCGCCATCTGCCCTTCCATCGGCTCCATCGAGTCCATACTCTGGGCCGTGAGGGCAATGCCGCAGGCCAGCAGAGCAACCACGACTCCCCCCTTGCGTATTCGCGGCAATGACCGCACCGGCGTCAGCGACATTCAACGTTCCTTCTATAAAGGTATATCGGCGCGTGAGCCCTTCAGCTGACCTCCTGACATCCGATGCTGCGGCCGTTCCGGCCGCGGCGGCCAAGTTCGCGGCGTCGATTCGGGCTCGGGTGCGGGAGACGAGCGCGTGGCGCAAGGTGCGTGGCGCCCTCACCGGCGACCAACTGCCGCTTGCCATCGAAGGCCCTCAGGCTGGTTACCTGCCGTTCTTTGCCGCCGACGTAATGGCTGCGGCGGAAGTGCCGCTGGTGGTGGTGGTCCCCACCGAACAGGAGGCAGAGGCGTTCGTCGCCGACCTGGCACTGCTGCCGGACGTGGAGGCCCTCCACTTCCCATGGTGGGGGACGCTGCCGTACGCGTTGGCATCACCGCTGCCCGCGGTATTTGGCACCAGAGCCGACGTGCTCGCCACCCTCGCCCACGACCCCCACCGCCCGCGGGTGGTGGTGGTGTCGTTGCGAGCGCTGGCCACCCCGGTTCCGCCGGCCGCCTACCTGCGCCGGCGCGTTCTGGAGCTCAGGCCGGGGATGGAGATCGACCCTATCGAGGTCGATGAACTGCTGGTCTCCTTCGGCTACATCCGCGTGCCACGGGTGTCGGTGCACGGCGAATTCTCGGTCAAGGGCGAGGTAATCGACGTCTACCCCCACGGCCACGAGAATGCCATTCGCGCGGTGCTGGAGTTCGACCGCATCGAGGAGCTGCGCAGCTTCGACCCGCTCACCCAGGCGTCGGTGGCGGAGCAGCCGGAGTGCCGCATCCACCCGGTGCGGGAGGTGCACATCGCCGATGCCGAGCTGGAGCGGCTGCAGGTGGCGATGAAGGAATCGCGCCTGCCGCCCGACGAGAGCGCCACCTTCCTGGAAGCGGTCAGCCGCGACCCGGACGCCCGCGGCGCCGAGGTGTTCTACCCGCTGTGCGTGGACGCCGTGCCGCTTACCGAGCTGCTGGGCGAAGAGGCGTGCCTGCTGCTTACCGACGCCGACCGGCTCGAGGCGGCGGCGGGTGCGCTGCGCAAGGAGTACACCGAGCTGTATCGGCAGGCGGTACGGGACGGTCGCTATGGACCGATGCCCAAGTCGTTTCTGCTGGACTATCCCACCCTCGTGGACGCGTATCCGCGCCGGCTGAGCGTGCACTCGCTGAAGGGCGGGCCTGGCGAGGAGCGGCCGCGCATCGCCTGCGACGGCCCGCGGTCGTTCTTCGGCAACGTCGCCTACCTGAAGGATGAGCTCAAACGGCTGGTGGAGCTGGACTATCGGATCACCATCTTCGCGGTGTACGAGCATCAGGCCGAGCGGATCGCGTCGCTGATAGCTGACGTCGAAGCGGAGAGCGGACAGATCCGCGTGCTGCCGCAGAGCATCTCCGCCGGCTTCACCTTGCCGGACGCGCGCATCATCGCCATCCAGGAGAACGAGATCTTTGGCCGCAAGCGCCGCATACCCTCCAGTGGCAGCCAGGCGAAGAGCGAGGCCATCGACTCTTTTGTCGACCTGAGCGAGGGTGACTACGTCGTCCACGTCAACTACGGCATCGGCCGCTACCACGGCATCGAGCGGATGCAGGCGATGGGCAACGAGCGCGACTACATCGACCTGGAGTTCGCCGACGAGGAGCACGTCTACCTGCCTATCGAGCAGGTCAACCTGATCCAGCGCTACGTGGCGCAGGAGGGGAAGACACCCAAGCTCGACCGCATCGGCGGCAAGTCGTGGTCGGCGCGCAAGGCCAAGGTGCGCAGGGCAGTGGAGGAGCTGGCCGAGCGGCTGGTGCGCCTCTATTCGACGCGCAAGCAGGTGCAGGGCATCGCCGCGTCGCCCGACAGCGATTGGCAGAAACAGTTCGAGGCCGGGTTTCCCTACCAGGAGACCGACGACCAGATCCGCTGCATCGAAGAGGTCAAGGCGGACATGGAGAGCCCCTCGCCGATGGACCGGTTGGTGTGTGGCGATGTCGGCTTCGGCAAGACCGAGGTGGCGTTGCGGGCGGCATTCAAGGCGGTAATGGGCGGCCGGCAGGTGGCGGTGCTGACGCCTACCACCATCCTCGCCGAGCAGCACTTCGAGACCTTCCAGGAGCGATTCGCCCAGTTCCCGGCCCGCATCGACATGCTGTCGCGGTTCCGATCGCGGGCCGACCAGCGGGCGGTGGTGGCGGCGACCGATTCCGGCGCGGTCGACGTCCTCATCGGCACGCATCGCGTCCTGCAGAACGACGTGTCGTTCAAGCAGCTGGGCCTCATCGTCATCGACGAGGAGCAGCGCTTCGGCGTCAAACACAAGGAGCGGCTCAAGGAGCTCAAGGCCACCGTCGACTGTCTGACGCTCACCGCCACCCCGATTCCCCGCACGCTGCACATGTCGCTGACCAAGATCCGCGACATGTCGATTATCACCACACCGCCGCAGAATCGGCTGCCCATCGAGACCTTCATCCAGGAGTACGACGAGACACTGGTGGCCGACGCCATTCGCCGGGAGATCGCCCGCGGCGGTCAGGTGTTCTACCTGCACAACCGCATTCGTACCATCCGGGAAGTGCAGTCGTTCCTCGTACGGCTCCTCCCCGAGGTTACCGTCGACCATGCCCACGGCCAGATGGACGAGGCGGAGCTGGAGGACGTCATGCATCGCTTCGTCGGCGGCGAGTTCCAGGTGCTGCTGGCCACCTCGATCATCGAGAACGGCCTGGATATTCCCAACGTCAACACCATCGTGATCGACCGCGCCGACATGTTCGGCATCGCCCAGCTGTATCAGCTGCGCGGCAGGGTGGGGCGCTCCGACATCCCCGCCTACGCGTATCTGTTCACGCCGAAGGACCGTGCGCTCACGGAGCTGGCGATGAAACGGCTGCGCATCATCTCCGACTTCACCGAGCTCGGTTCGGGATTCAAGGTGGCGATGAAGGACCTGGAGGTGCGAGGCGCCGGCAACCTGCTCGGCCCGCAGCAATCGGGCGACATCCTGGCGGTGGGCTACGACATGTACGTGCGGCTGCTGGACCAGGCCATCGCCGAGCTGGGGGGTGACGCCAAGGAGCCGGAGCCGCCGGATGTGTTCCTCGAGCTGGAGTACTCCGGTTACATCCCGGACGATTACATCGCCGAGCCGGTCATCAAGATGGAGGTGTACAAGCGGATCGCGTCGGTGAGCACCTCCCACGAGCTGGAGCACATCCACGCCGAGCTCGAGGATCGCTTCGGCCCGCTACCGGAGGTGGTGCTGAGCCTGCTGTCGATCGCCGAGATCCGGGTCACCTGTCGTCGGCTGGCGGTGTCGTCGTTGCGCGAGCGGGGCGGCTCCGTAGCGGTTGAGTTCTCCCGCATGCAGCAGGTGTCGGTTGACAAGGTGATGCGGCTGATTACCGAGAGTGCCGGCAGCGTGCGGTTGGACGCAGAGCAGCCGAATCGGTTGCACATCGAGACCGGCGGCATCGGTCTGCGCGAGAAGTCGGAGTTCATCAGCGAGAAGCTGAGCGCGCTGATGTAAGCACGGGTTAGCAAAGCGAACCCTGGCGCGCCTGCGCGGGCCCTGGCCCGTCTGCGACGGGCTTCGGGGCGGCACAGAGTAGCGAGACCGAGCGTGCGTTCAGGCGGGAACGATCCCCGCCCCCATCGATGATCTGACTAGTCTGAATAGTCAAGTTGCCAGGGCGGGCCATGTGGTATTCCGCTCTTTCCTGGGGCGGATGCTCCAGAGGCCCCGCCGGTCAGCTAGTTGCGCCACCTGCACGTCGGCAGCTACGATCAACGTCCGTCTGGGCGGAGACGCCCGACCCTGGGGAGGGGATGCTACATCAGGCTCTGGCCGAGCTGCGCGACGATGCGTCGTTTATGCGCTCGGTCGCACATTGGGAGACCATACCGGCCCGGTCCGCGGAATTCGTGGACTTCCCGCGCGCCGTCGACGGCCGCCTACGCGCCAGCTTCGCCGCCCGCGGCATCACCCGCCTCTACTCGCACCAGGCCCGCTGTTACCAGCTGGCGCGGGAGGGACACCACGTCGTTCTGGTAACCCCCACCGCATCCGGCAAGACGCTTGCCTACAATCTGCCGATCCTGCAGCGCTTTCTAGAGGAGCCGGACGCCACCGCGCTGTACCTGTTTCCGACCAAGGCGCTGTCCCAGGACCAGCAGCACGAGCTCAACGGCGTCGTGCTGGAGGGCGACCTGCCGCTGGCGGTCGCAACCTACGATGGCGACACCCCACAGGCGGTGCGCGCCAAGGTGCGCCAGGAGGGGCGGGTGATCATCACCAACCCCGACATGCTGCACACCGGTGTTCTCCCCAATCACCCCAAGTGGGTGCGTTTCTTTCGCTCCCTCCATTTCGTCGTCATCGACGAGCTGCACACCTACCGGGGAATCTTCGGCTCTCACCTGACCAATGTGCTGCGCCGCCTCAAGCGGGTGGCGGCGTTCTATGGCGCGAGCCCGCAGTTCATCTGCTGCTCGGCCACCATCGGCAACCCGAAGGAGCTGGCAAGCAGGCTGCTGGAAGAGGACGCTGAGCTGGTGGACGAGAACGGCGCGCCGTCTGGCGAGCGCCACTACCTGCTGTACAACCCGCCGCTGGTGGACCGGGTGCAGGGCATCCGTCGTGGCGTGGTGCTGGAGGCGCAGAAACTGGCCACCCGCCTACTGCGTCGTAACATCAAGACCATCGTGTTCGCCAGATCGCGGGTGCGCACGGAGCTCATCGCCAACTACATCCGCCAGTCGCTGCATGCCGATTACGACGACCGTATCGGACCCACCGATGGACGCCGCATCGAGGTAGCCGCCTACCGGGGTGGCTACCTGCCCAACGAGCGGCGGGCAATCGAGGCGGGATTGCGCGATGGCGACATCCAGGGCGTGGTGTCTACCACCGCGCTGGAGCTCGGTATCGACATAGGCGGCCTGGATGCATCGATCCTGGCGGGTTTTCCCGGCACCATCGCCTCTAGCTGGCAGCAGGCTGGCCGTGCCGGCCGTAGTGCCAACGTGTCGCTGTCGGTCCTGATTGCGTCGGCGTCGCCGATCGACCAGTTCATCATCCGCCACCCCGAGTACCTGTTCGAGCGGTCGCCGGAGAGCGGTTGGGTGGACCCCGACAACGTCTTCGTCCTGATGGACCAGCTCAAGTGCGCGGTCTTCGAGCTGCCCTTTGCGGACGATGAGATCGAGGGCGGCTCGTTGGCGGGTCTGCGCGAGGCGTATATCGAGATGCTGGGCTACCTGGAGGGGGGTGGCGTGATACGTCACGCCGGCGGCAAATGGCACTGGTCCGACCGAGCCTTTCCCGCAGAGAACGTGTCGCTGCGAACCTCGACGGCGGAGAACGTCATAATCGTCGACACCACCAAGGGGGCGTGTCGCGTCATCGGCGAGATGGATGTTCCCTCCGCCAAGATACTGTTGTACGACGGCGCCATCTACCTCCACCGTGGCGCTCAATACGTAGTGGAGCGACTGGATCTGCCCAACAACCGCTGCTACGTCGAGGATGCCGACACCGGCTACTTCACCGATGCCATCGTCAAGACGGATATCAAGGCGCTGCACCGCGACCTCGAGGAGCGCCATGCCGGGATGGAAGTGCAGCTCGCTGACATCCTGGTCCGCCGTCAGGCTACCAAGTTCAAGAAGCTCCGCTTTCGCAACCACGAGAACGTTGGCTACGGGGACATCCACCTGCCTGCCGACGAAATGCACACCCGCTCCATCATCCTTGCCTTCGCCGCCGGCACCGCCGGGGGCGAGCTGTTGTCGGCGCTGAGCGAGGCGGAGCAGACGATGATCGTCACTCGTCTCGGGTCGGTGCTACGCAACGTGGCACCGGTCTTCCTGCTGTGTGACCCCAACGATCTTGGGGTGGCGTCTCGCCTGCGCGATCCCGACCTCGCCTGTCCGACCATCTACCTGTACGACAACTATCCGGGAGGCTCCGGTCTGTCCGAAGGCCTCCATCAGAAACTGGGCGTGGTGTTGCGCGGCAGCCTCGACCTGGTGCGTGCGTGTGAGTGCCTGGGCGGCTGCCCCTCCTGTGTCGGTCCGCCGACACCGCA
>CAJWOB010000109.1 GCA_913043885.1 uncultured Spirochaetaceae bacterium
GTGTTGGCCGCCGGCGGCCGCCGGCGGCCATCCACTGTCGGTCGGTAGGCTCCGGAGGCGTCGTCGGTACGCCGCAGCACGCAGCGTAGCCCATCGGCCAGCAGGTTGACGCCCACTACCAGCAGCGAGATCGCTGCGGCCGGAAACACCATCGCCCACGGCGTCAGGCGCACGAAGGAGCGGGCCTCGTTGACCATGAGGCCCCAGTCCGGAGTCGGTGGCTGCAGACCGACGCCCAGGAAGCCGAGCGACGCGACCAGGAAGATGGCGTACGAGAAACGCAGCGCCGCCTCTACCGACAACGCCGGCAGCAACGAAGGGAAGATCTCCCGAAACAGCAGGTAGAGGGTGGACTCGCCGCGCAGCCGTGCCGCGGCCACGAAGCCGCGCTCGCGTATTCGCAGCATCTCACTCCGCACCACGCGAGCGACGATCGGCGTGTACAGCACCGGCAGGATGATCAGCACCGCCTGGCGCGAGGGACCGATGGTGCCCACCAGCAGCAGTGCCAGCAGCAGTGCCGGGATCGCCAGCAAGCTGTCAAACACCCTCATCAACACCTCGTCGAACAGGCGGCCACGATAGCCGCTGGCCATGCCGACCAGCAGACCCGCTGCGACCGCTGTGAGGGTGCCCAGACCGGCCAGAGAGATGACCGATCGCGTGCCGTAGAGGACGCGACTGAGCACGTCCCGCCCCAGGTGGTCGGTACCAAAGAGGTGGGCGACCGAAGGCGCAACGCGTGCCTCGGAAGTGGTCGCAGTGGGCCCGTGCGGGGCAAGTGCCGGCCCCAGGACCGCCAGCAGAAGGAACAGGAGCGTCAGCCACAGGCCAATCGCGCTCCCGGGCCGGGCCAGGAGAGAACGCGCGCCCCTGAAGAAGGCGATCAGAGCTCTCGGCAAGGTGGAACCGACATCGGCTGACGTCGACACAACGACACCGAGCCGGCCGCTGCCGGCCAGCTCGGTGTCCTGCGAGGCGCGGCTAGCGCACGCTCAGAGCGGTGAAATCCGTGCGGCCGGGGAAGGCCTTCAGATTCAATCCGGTGAACTGCTCGCGGATCGCCGCCGTCTGTGGGAAGTAGTAACTGATGGTGTAGGGGCCACGATCGAACAGCGCTGCCTGAAGGTCGGCGTACGCCTGCTTGCGCGCGGCGTCGTCCAGGGTGCTGCCGGCCAGCGCGGCCAAGCGGTCCACTTCGTCGTCGCTGAAGTGCGCCTCGTTCCAGTTCGAACCGGTCACGACGGATACATCCAGGTAGAACTGAGGAATCGGGCGGGACCCCCAGCTGGTGATGCCGAAATCGGCTGCCAGCCAGTTATTGGGGTTGGCACTGTCGTAGTACTGGTTCTCGGGGAAGATGACGACATTGACGTCCACTCCGATGGCGCCCAGCTGCTCTTTCAGCAGCACCGCGTAGTCGGGGCGGGTGCCGCTGTCGGGTGCGTGGAGATCGATCTCCATCCCGTTGGGAAAGCCCGCCTCGGCCAGCAAGGCCTTGGCAGCCGGAATATCGCGCTCGAACACGGCGGGTACGTGCCACTCGCCGTAGAGCGGGCCGATCGGTGTGTCGTTGCCAACACCCCCGGTACCGAGGGTTACCTTCTGCCGAATCTCCTCGCGGTCCACGGCCATACGGAACGCCTTGATGATGCGCGGGTCGTTACCGGGAGCGCGATCGGCGCGGATGCGAAATACGTCGAAGCTGTTGGTCGAGACTGCAACCGTCTGGATGCCGCGCTCACCGCGGAGCGACTCCAGGACCGCCGGCGCCATCCCGAAGATCATGTCCACCTGACCGCTCCTGAGCGCGTCGATGCTGGCCGATTCATCGGCGAAGAAGACGATCTCGTAGTTGCTGATACCAGGCACACCGAGGTGGTAGTTCGGGTTTGCCTCCATCACCACTCGCTCCTCAGCCAGGTACTCGACCATGCGGAACGGCCCGGTGCCGTTGAAGTCGGTTGCTTCCGTCGTGCCGTTCTTGATCACCAGCGCGTGGTTGTCACTGAGATCGTAGAGGAAGAACGGATTGGTCTCCTCGAGGGTGAACACCACCCGATCCGAGCCATCTGCGGCGACGCCGGTGATGTTGCCGTAAAGGCTGGAGGTCGGCAGCTCCGCGTCCGGATCGCGTAATCGGTCGAAGGTCCATACCACGTCGGCGGAGCTCAGAACCGAGCCATCGTGGAACCTGACACCGTCGTAGAGATCGAAGGTGTAGGTCAGACCGTCCGAGGAGATGGTCCAGGACTCCGCGAGACGTGGCTGGACGACGTTGTTGTGGTCGACGTCGACCAGGTAGTCGTAGACGGCGTTGGCAAGCGCAACCTCGCCCTCGGACGAGATGAGCGCAGGATCGGTCTGCACGGTGGCCTGCGTCACGAGCCGAAAGCTCGCGGCGGAGCTGGCTTCGGTGCCGCCCGCCGCCAATATGAGCGCGGGCGCTATGGTCGTGGCTACCGCAAGTGCGGCAGCTGCGAAGATTCGCTTCATGGAATTGTCCCCCAGGAGACGAAGTGTGGTGAGCGAAGCGGCACGCGGCCGCACCTGGCAGTGCGCACGAGCTGCTCGAAATTTGCAGTATGAATACTACAGGCCGGGTTCACGCAGTCCAAACGAAACCGGTCACGACCCGCCGATCTGTTTGCTTGATCCGCCGGGTGCGCGTCGGTACGCTCGCGGAGCGTGGCGATGGACCGCGATATCGGCATCCTGCTCAGCTTCTTGGACGACGAGTCGGACAGCGTCCGCGATCGTGCCGTCGATCAGCTTGCCGCCCTGGGCGACGGCCTCATCTCCGCGGTCGAACCGTACCTCCCCCAGCTTTCGGACGATCAGCACGCAGCGCTCGAATTGGTCTATCTGCGCCAACGCAAGGAGTGGTTGCGCAGCGTGTGGCCGACGTGGATGGCCATCAGCGGGCGTAAGGAGCAGGTAGAGATGGCGATGAGCCTGCTCGCCCGCTTCCAGCTGGGCAGCGACTTTCCGATCCAGCTGTCGGACCTGCTGGACTCTCTGGCCGACGAGTACCGCTACGGGCACCGTCGCAGCGACGTGTTTTCCTTGGCACGCTTTCTGTTCGACGAGAAGCAGCTGGACGGCAACCGAGAGGATTACCACAACCCGCTCAACTCCAATCTCATCTCGGTGCTCCTCTCCAAGCGTGGCATCCCGATCAGCCTGGCGCAGATCTACATTCTGGTGGGCGGGAGGCTCGGGCTCGACATCGAGGGGTGCAGTGTTCCTCGCCACTTTCTGGCGCGCGCCATTCACGGCGACCGCACGGTGCTGGTCGACTGCTTCGAACGCGGCCGCATCTTGGAGATCGAGAAGCTGGTTGGCCGCTCGGCTGCGTCCAGCCGCCAGCTCGAGACCCTGCGACGCGGTACCAGCGCCACCCGCATGATGCAGCGCGTACTGCAGAACCTCAGCTACTGCTACGCGCGTAGCGGAGACGCCGACTTGGCCCGATTCATGGTCGAGCTGATGGGCGCCGTTGGCGGGCACTAGCCGGCCTCGAATTCGTAGCGACTCCGCCGCCAAGCGTCGATCCGATTCCGTCACCGTCGAGGCCGACGTCGAACACGTCCTCTACTCGCAGGACGACTCCGGGTTTGCCGTGGTGCGGCTACGTCGGACCGGTGGCGAGGCGATGGTCGCGGTCGGGCCGCTGCTCGGCTCCCAGCCAGGTGAGAGCCTGCGCCTCACCGGATCCTTTCAGGACCATCCCAAATACGGCCGGCGGTTTCAGGTCGATACCTTCGCCTCGATTGCGCCCTCCACCGTCGCCGGCCTGGAGCGCTATCTGGGCTCGGGGTTGATCCCCGGTATCGGCGCCACGTACGCAAAAAGGATTGTGGCCACCTTCGGACTGCAGACCCTCGATGTACTCGACCACGAGAGCCGGCGGCTACGAGAGGTACCCGGCATCGGCGCCAAGCGCGCAGCGGCGCTGGCCGAGGCGTGGCACCAACAGCGTGAGCTGCGGGGGATCATGCTGTTTCTGCAGGAGCATGGCGTGTCCCCCAACCATGCCACGCGCATCTACCGCCAATTCGGCGTGCGGGCTCGGGCGGTGCTGCGCGAAGACCCCTACAGCCTCGCCGAGCACATCAGCGGCGTCGGGTTCCGTACGGCAGACCAGATCGCGGCCAAGCTGGGCATCTCGCCGGAGTCGCCGCAGCGAGCGGCGGCTGGTGTGCTGCATGTGCTGGCAGAGGCGGCCGGCAGCGGCGACAGCTACTTGCCGCGCACCGATCTGATCGGCGCCGCTGCCGCACTGCTAGAGGTGGCCGACGAGCGGGTCGGCTCTGCGCTCGACGAGTTGCTGGCCAGTGGCAAGGTGGTGAGTGGTGCCGGCGATCCCGGCAGTGCTCGCGGAGCCGACAACCGCATCTACCTGCCTAGGCTGCACGTCGCCGAAACCACCGCCGGCACGCGACTGGCGGCCCTGTGTCTGGCGCCCGCGACGGTGGAGCTGACGGCTGGCGGGGCCGTCGCCGACAGCGGCGGGCCACCGCTCTCCGACGAGCAGCGTGCCGCCTACGCGACACTGACACGCGCCAAGGTGGCAGTCCTCACCGGAGGACCTGGCACCGGTAAGACCACCTTGCTGCGCTCGCTGGTGGGCTGTTTCGCCGCCGAACGCGCGCTGGTGGTCCAGGCTGCGCCAACTGGCCGCGCGGCGAAGCGAATGGAGGAGGCCTCGGGCTCGCCGGCATCCACCATTCATCGGCTTCTGGAGATGAGTCCCCAGACTGGAGGTTTCGCTCGCGATCGCGACAACCCGCTGGAGGTCGAGCTGCTGGTCATCGACGAGGCGTCGATGCTGGATATCCAGCTGCTGGCGGCGCTGCTGGATGCCACCCCCGACGGTGCGCGTCTGCTGCTGGTGGGCGACGCCGACCAGCTGCCCTCGGTGGGCGCCGGCAACGTCCTGGCCGACCTGGTCGTCCTGCTGGACGAGGATGCGGAAGACGAGCGGCTGGCCGTCCTTCTCCCACACCGAGCCGTTGAACTCGTAGCCCTTGGTGGCGAAGGTGGTGCGCGAGGTGTCGGGGTCGTTGGCGACCTTGCGGACCTCGTGGTTGTAGAACGGCGAACTGCGTACGAACGGCCCGGTGACGGTGTCCCCGGTGCCGATGGGGCGAAGCAGCTCGTCTTCGTCGATCATGAGCGCGAGGGCGGCACGCCACTCGGGGTCGCTCCATCGGGCGCTGTCCTGATTCATGCCGATGTACCACCATGAGTTGGTCTGGTACGGGTACAGTTCGATGCCGCGGTCGCTCTCGAGGGTGGCGAGGTCGCGCGGGACGACGCGGACGAGAGCTTCCAGCGACTGGTACACGAGCAGCTTGGCTTGGTAGCTCCGGTCGGCGACCTCACGCAGCGTAGCGCCGTTGAGGTCGACCTCCTCGAAGTACTCGGTGTTGCGCTGGAGCACGACGGAGCCGTCTGCGGCGAACTCGGACAGCAGGAAGGGCCCGGTGCCGATGGGCGAGCCGCGGAATGGGTCGGCCCGGGTGACAGGAAGGCCGGTGAAGCGGTGCGCGGGCAGGATCTTGAAGTTCAGCTTGTCTTCTGGGGACAGCTCGGGCCCCTTGAACCGGATGCGCACGCTGCGCTCGCCGACCTTCTCGACCGCTTCGATGAACGCGACCCGTGCCGACTCGGTGCTCGCCGTGGCGGGGTCCTTCATGGCGCGGATGGTGAAGACGACGTCGTCTGCCGACAGAGCGGTCCCGTCGTGCCAGCGCACGTTGTTCCGCAGGTCCAGGGTCATCGAGCGGCGGTCTTCCGCGATGCGGTAGCTGGCGACGAGCTCGGGTGTGGCCCGCAGTGCGCGGTCGTCGGTGAACAGACCGTCGAACAGCAGCTCCTGCATGCGGGCTTCCGTCATGTTCGTGGTGAACAGCGGGTTGAGCGTTCCCGGAGCGCTGTCCTCCGCGTAGCGAAGGGGCGCGGCGGTGGCGACACCGGCGACGAGGAGCAGGAGGGAGGGGAGGCGGGACATTCAGTTCTCCTTGCTGTTTCCAGCACGACCCATGTGTTGCAGGACCACGAGGTCGGCGACCCACTCTCGGGCTCCGGCTGCCTCGGGGAAGGCGGCGATGAGGGGCTCGAGGGCGTCGAGGGCTTCGCGTGGGCGACCGGCGGCGAGCAGGGCGCGGGCGCGCACGGAGGCGGTAGAGGGAAGGTTGCGTGGGCCGACACGGCGGTCGGTGGCGTCCCAGGCGATGTCGGCGAGGGCGAGGGCGAGCTCGGGCTGGGTGGCGACGAGGGCGTGGGCGCGGGCGGTGAGGACCTCCTGGCGCAGGCGCTCGGCGAGGCCCAGAGCTTCCATCAGCTCCTTGCCCTCGTCTGGAGCACGCGCCACCAGCTCGGCGCGCTGGGAATCGATGTACGCGTCGAGCGCACGCACACTCTCGTGCAGCGTGGTGAGGTCGTCGGCCTGGAACTCGGGAAGGCTGGGACTGCGCGCTCCGAATGCGCCCGGGTCGGGCTCGCGCGCCACGGCGGCCGAGAGGTCCTCGGGAGTGGCGGTGGCGGAGAGGAAGCGGGCGCCGAGGTCCTCCGACGTGCCGAGTGCACCCATCAGGGCGGATGGGTCGTCGGCGGCGACGAGGAAGGCGTAGCCACACGGGTCGCGCACCACGCGCGTCTCGTTCTGGTAGATGGGCTCGCTGACGAGCTCACGCAGCGGGTCGGCCTTGCCGGCCCAGGCCGTCGCGCGCTCCTCGGCCCACTGGGGCAGGATGGTTCCGTCCATCGGGACGGGGCCCGACGCGTGGAAGCGCTCGGGCAGACGGTCCGGGCCACCACAGCGTCGCCACATCGGCGCGACACCGGCCATGCCCTCATCGACCGGCAGGGCCTGCTGCTGCCACTGCTCCAGGGTGCGCCACACCGCGATGTCGGTGATGGCGGCGAGGTCGGTGTAGACCACCTGACGGGCGAGGCGGGCGCGTCGTGCGCCGGTGGAGTCTTCGCTGAAGGCCGTGACCGCAGTGGCGAGCGCTGAGCCGTGCAGGGCCACCCACCCGTCGCGGTCGGCATCCGTGAGGGCTCGGAACTGCTCTGGGTGCAACACCACCTGCGACATCCACGATGCGCTGTCCACCGTGGCCAGCGGCGCGGTGTCGGTGGCACTGCAGGCGAGCAGGAACAGCGCTGGCAGGACGCTTCGGGTCACTGGCCCTCGTAGGTCGCGCCGCCCGTGGAGGTGCGGTCGAGCTCGAGGGAGGGCACGAGGTTCTGGCCGTCGTCCTGAACGCTGAGCTGCTCGGTGCTGAGCGCGATGGGGGCGACGATGTGTTCGCCCCCCTTGTAGTACAGGTCGAGCTGCTGGATGGAGAAGCCCGGCTTGTAGACATCGAGGGTGTACGTCTGCTTCTTCTGCAGGGCGGTAGCGGGCAGCCGGAGGGGGAGATTCGGTTTCCCAGGAGGAAGGAGCCTGCCATGTCAGATTCCACCGGGGCAAGTCTGGGCCGGGTATCCCGCCCGCTGATGTGGTGATGAAGGAATCTTCCTTGGGAACATCGTATGTGGCGATGGGTTCCTCCCGGCAGGACGATAGAAGCAGGAGAGCGAGGGCCGTGGCGGCATGGGTAATGGCCCTGCGCACAGCAGGCCTTCGGAACCCCGGGAGGTAA
>CAJWOB010000110.1 GCA_913043885.1 uncultured Spirochaetaceae bacterium
TTCTCTCAAAGAAGCTTCTGATGCGCAGATGCCTTGCTCTGCACGAACGGATCTGCGGGCAACCCCTACGGCCAGTGCAACAAGAGCCTCACACCTCGTCAGGACCTGATCTCTGAGCACCCCGAGTGGTTCTTTCCGCATCCGTCGAACTGCACGGCCGATCCCGGCCGGCTGTTCTGCATCGAGCAGGGCGGCGGGATTGTAATCCTGCCCAAGGCCAAGTCGGGCAAGGAACGGATTGAGTTCTTCAACATCAACGACCGCAAGCCGTGGGTCGAGAATGAGGAGGGGCTGCTTGGGCTGGCCTTTCACCCGAACTTCAAGTCGAACCAGAAATTTTACGTCTACTATTCCCAGCAGGACCCCAAGCGCAGCGTGGTGAGTGAGTTCACCGTTTCCAAGTCCGACAAAAACAAGGCGGACATGAAGTCGGAGCGCATCCTGCTGGAGTTCCCTCAACCGTACTGGAATCACAACGGTGGCGTTATGTTGTTTGGCAAGGACGGCAAACTCTACATCAGCTCCGGTGACGGCGGCAAAGCCAACGACCCGCACGACAACGCGCAGAACCTCAACAACCTGCTCGGTAAGATTTTGCGCATCGATGTTGATAGCCGCTCCGGCAATCTGCAGTACGGCATCCCGGCCGACAATCCGTGGACGGCGGCCGCTGATCCCCAGGATCAGATCCTCGACGAGCTCTGGGCGATCGGGCCACGGAATCCCTGGGGCGTCTCCTTCGATCCGCGGAACGGAGATCTGTACATCGGCGATGTGGGCGGTGAACCAACCGCCGACAGCCACGAGGAGGTGACCTACGTGGCGGCCGACGCCACCACCGGGCTCACCCCGGCCGGCATGAACTTCGAGTGGAGCATCATGGAAGGCTTCAAGGTCAACTACCCCGACGAGGTCGACTCCTTCGGACCGGGCGTCCGTGTCGGCCCCATCTACGACTACGAGCGCGGCAACAACACCTTTCCCGACGGCGCCTCGGTAACCGGTGGCGTGGTCTACTGGGGGTGCGCCCTGCCCGACCTCCGCGGCACCTACTTCTTCGGCGACTGGACCGCCCACTGGATAGCCTCGATGCGGGTAGACGCGGACGGAGCGCTGACCGCACCGCCGAGCTGAACCGCGGCAGCAACGCCATCAACCGGCCGCTGGCGTTCGGGATCGACTCACGTGGTGAGATCTACGTTTCCATGATGGCCGGCTCGGTCTATCGAATCGTCCCGAGGCGCAGATAGGCCGCCGGGCGGGGCTACACCGTCAGGTGCTCGAACCCGGTCTGCGCGAGTATCCTCCGCCAGATGTCGACGTGGGCATCGTGGACGGGAAGCGGCCGATAGCCTATCCGCAGGTAAGTCTTCAGCGCAGCGACGCGAGGCGGATCGGTATTGAGCGCGGCGTCGATGCAGCCGTCGGCCTTGAACGACTCTGTCGCCATGCAGGAAACGAGGAAGCCGAGTCTGCGCCCCGACCACTTTGGTCGGACTCCCACGAAGTGAAGGTAGCCGTGCTCCGGCCCGCCGTTCCTCACCGCAGTGGCGGTGGCACACATCTCGCCGGTCGACGTCTCCCGGATGAAGAACACCCGGTCGGGTCGATAGCCCTCCTTGGCCACGATCAGCTCGCGCCAGTCATCGACGGTCTTCGCCTTGTCGAATGACTCGCCGATGATGGTGACCCAGTCGTGCTCTCGGCCTTTGGCGTACGTCACCGCCTCGTATCCATCTGGTAACTCCCAGTCCATCTGCCAGCTGGACATGTCCTCGATGATCATCTGCAGTTGCGGCACTCCAGGCCTGCTCATAGGCGTTCCTCATCATGCCCTACGGTGACCGGCGGACGACATGAACGTAGGCGTCGCCGGGTTGCGATTCGGCATGTCGTGGGCGCAGATCTTCGCTGCGTACTCGGAGACCGATCTGCTTGCCGTATGCGACGTGGGTGCCAAGAGGCGTGACCTTGCAAGGGCACAACTAGAGCCCGATGCTATCTACGATTCACTTGAGGCCTTGATCGCGGACGATCGGCTCGATGCCGTTGCCATCTTCACACCTGCACCGCTCCACGCACAGCAGGTGATCGCAGCCATCCAGGCTGGCAAGCATGTGCTCAGCGCCGTACCCGCCGCCATGACGCTGGACGAGGCCAAGCAGCTCGCCGAGGTTGTTTCCTCCAGCGATCGCACCTACATGATGGCGGAGAACTGGGTGCATGAACCGGTCGTGGCGCGTGCGGTCCAGCTCTACCGGGAAGGCACGTTGGGCCAGGTCTACTATGCCGAGGCCGAGTACTACCACGGGTTGCAGCAACTGCGGCGTCGGCAGGACGGGCGTCCGACGTGGAGGAACAGCCTGCAGCCGCTGCTGTACCCGACCCATGGCACGGCGCCCTACCTGCACATGACGGGCGATCGTCTGGCGGAGGTGATGGCATCTGGCGCTTCTGGGCGATCAGACCGGGCGGACGGCTACCAAGCCGACTGGATTCAGACGGCGATGTTCCGCGGTGAGCAGGGTGCACTGTTCCGGCTCTCCAACTCGTTTCAAAACGTGCACGCCGCCAGTCACTTATTGATCTTCCACGGCGATGAGGGATCTCTCGAGACGGGACGTTTCGACCAAGCACGCACCGTGTGCTACTACTCGTCTGGCGACGAGGAGGATGTGAGACGTGAAGTGTGTGAGCATCCTGAACTGCCTCAGTTTGGTGGCGAATTGGCGGGCGACCATGGCAGGACGAGCATGCAGATCGTGATGGCCTTCGTGCAGGCAGCAGCAACCGGCTCTGCGCCACCCGTCGACATCATGCTGGCGCTGGATATGACGCTTCCGGGTATTGTCGGATTGCAGTCCATCAGGTCAGGCAACTGGGAGCAGGTACCCGACCCGAGAAGCTGGACGTGAGCAAGAAGCTCGGACCCGTCGTTGGCCTGGTCGCGCTGGCACTGGCGATGTTCTTCGCCGTTGGCGGCACTCCCCCAGTTCGAGAGGGAAAGTGGGGCCGTTCCCGCTCCGGCCGATCCCACTGACCCACAGCCACAGCCTCACGCAGCGGATGCCACGCTGTCGGTAATCCCTCCAGAAACCGACGTGCTGCTGGATGTCCTCCGCGAGTCTACGCCGCTCGAAGAGCGCTGGGGTGAGATCGAGGTGCAGCTCATGCAGCCGATCGTTGCACAAGAGAAGCACCGCGGATTCGATAGCTGCGCCTCAATCCCACCTCGGCGCAGGTGCGGCGACTACGTGCTACCGCGCCGGATCGAGGTGACGGTGCTCCTGGAGGTGTCGGAGTCGACACCGCTCGACGATCTGCAACACAACTGCCGGCAGGTTAACCTGTCGGCGCTGGAGTGGGCTGGCGGCTATCTACTGGCCGGTGAGGTCCGGCAGATTGGTGCTGAGTCGGGCAAACTCCTCGATACGTGCCGGCTCTACGCCGAACGAAGGGCGGTCATAGCAGTCCTCTCTCCGCAGGGCATATGAAGATCACCGACATCAAGGCACATGTGCTCGACAGCGAAACGCCGGCGCTGGTCACGAGCTTCGACGGCCTGTTTCACAGCAGCGGCGCAGCCGGCACCATTAAGTACACCCTGGTCCGCGTGCTGACCGACAGCGACGTGGAGGGCCACTACATCGTCTGGTCAGAGGTGGCATCGGGGCGGCCGCCGGCTCTGGCAGAGGTGCTGCGGGCGATGAAGCCGCTGGTGGTGGGCGAGGACGCACTCGACCGCGAGAAGCTATGGCACCGCCTCGGTTCGCTGTGGTACGGGGAAAAGGGGTCTGCGTTCGCCGCCATCGATGTAGCCCTCTGGGACCTGGCGGCGAAGGCCGCCCAGCTACCACTCTGGCAGTACCTCGGCGGCTACCGGCAGCGCATCCGCGCGTACGCCAGCGGCAACGTGCCCCACGACGAGGGCGACATCGTCCGCATCGCCAAGGACCTGAAGCAGCGGGGCTACACGGCGATGAAGCTGCATCCGATCCCCATCGAGCTGTGCCCCGCCTTGCGCGATGCCGTCGGTCCGGACGTCGATCTGATCTACGATGCGGTGTTCGCCCACAACCGCCAGGAGGCGCTGTCCGTCGGCCGCGAGCTGGAACGCCTCGGCTACTTCTGGTACGAGGCGCCGTTGCCCCCCGACGACGTCGAGAGCTACGTGGATCTCCGCGCGCGCCTCGATATCCCCCTCACCGTGGAGCTGATCTACGCTACCCAGTACCGCGAGTTCGTCCGGCGCGGGGCGGTTACCCATCTGCGGACGCTGTCGGGAATCCGCGGCGGCATTACCGAGATGCGCAAGGCCGCCGCCCTGTGTGAGGCGTTTGGGATGAGCTGGGAGCCGCATGCCTATGGCGGCACGTTGTACCAGGCCGCGAATCTGCACGTGCAGCTGGCAACCCGCAACACCATGTTGTTCGAGCTGCCGATCGAGGCCGGCGCCGAAGGCCACTTCGACACCGGCACCACCGAGGTGCTGCGCATCGACGCCGACGGGTGTGTACCGGCGCCCCGCCTCCCGGGACTAGGGCTGCCTATCGACTGGGAGCAGGTAGAGGCCGGAGGAGCGCTCGACCTGTAGCGTCAGGGCAGGATCGCATCGACCTCGGCCCGTCCCTGGTCCCATATCACCGTACCAGCCCCCATCTCCAGGACTTCAACGGTGTCGCCGGGCACCTCCAGTCGCAGCGATGTCATCTCGCTGCCACTGTAGGCGGCCAGGTACCTGTCGCCTCCGGGACTGGCGCACAGCCAGACCGGGCCATTGTCGCAGGTGAGCGTCGCCCCGCCCACCGACACCTTTCCGGAAGCGCCCTGCCCCGCGAAGGGAGAGTGGTGCATTGGCCAGTTCAGCGGTCCATCGTGGGTCCAGCGCCGCTTCAACGACCACTCGAACAGGTCCACTTCGATACCGAGGGCGAAGCCGTCGCGGGAGTACTCCACCTCGAGGAGGCGCTCGCTGCCGGAGGCATAGGTAGCGGGGGCGGCGGCCTGGTCGACGAGCGTGCCACCGGCCACCCGCGCCGCCAGATCCGCGCCGCTGGCGTACTCGCCGCGCTCCACCAGCTCCGCGTAGAACCCGCAGCGCGGCTGCCCCTGATAGAACGACCCCGGGTTGGCCATTTCCCAGAACGTCTTCTCCGGCTCCTGGTAGTTGTACATCTCGAGCGCAAGATGCCCGCCGAGCTCGACCAGGCGGATGGCGGCGCCGCCGCCGAGATCGGTGAGCTGCAGCGGCAGGACCGCTGTCCACAGCGCTCCGCTGCCGACTACCACCACCGCACCGCGGGGCACCGACGCAGGCAGAGCGTCCACTCGCTCCCCGCCGATCCAGATCTCGTCGACCTGCTCGATGTCGCTCCATACCAACACCGCCTTGGCGCTGCTGCGCCGCGTCCAGGCGTCGAGGCCGCGGGGCGCGTAAAGGCCTATCGCCCTGCCGCGCTCGTGCACACCGTAGAAGTGGCCCTCCTCGGGAATCACCTGGCCGGGCTCACGCGACGGCGTGGTCTGAAAGCTCATCCACTTGTCGTCCAGCACGTAGCGGGAAAACAGCACCCCACTTCGTGGGCCACTCCGGGCGGCGCCGCGGGGGGCGTCTGGCCGCCTGAACTGCGCGTGAAACACGCTCGACTGCATGGCGATGAACACCACGTCTTGCGTCTTCAGCTCGCAAGAGGCCACGCCCAGCGAGAAGGAAGGGCTGTGATAGGTGCTCAGCGCCACCGGCTCCCCACCCTCGGTGGTCCCGCCACCAGCGCTCTCGCCACTGGCGGTCTCGTCCACCTGATGAGGCTCGCTGGGGCGCTGCAGCAGCTCCTCTACCCAGAGAGGCACCTGGCCGGCCGGCCACCACGCCCGCACGTCGTCGGACGTGAACGCATCCGGATGCAGGACCGCGTGGCTGTAGGCGCGGCTGAACGGGCCGGCCCAGCAGCGGAGGGCCGGGTGCACGTGAAGCGCCGCGGACAGCGCGAGGCGAGCGAGCATGGTACGGGCGCGGACAGCGGTGTGCTGGTCGTCGGTCAGGTCGGCCAGGGTGCCTAGCACGCGCGCGGCAACCGAGGCGTAGCCGGGGCTGTTGTATTCGGCGGGCAGACCATACGCGTCCACGTGCGCCATCCAGCGCACCAGCTTGGCGCGGCCACGGCCAGCGATAGCGGCGTCTCCGAGCAGCTGGCCGCCGAGGCAGGAGGTGGCGATGTCCTTGAGGACGATGTTGGTGTATGCGGGGGCCACGTCGATGCGGGCGATTTCCCCGAGGCCCAGTGCCACTGCGCCGCGCATGGCCTCGACCAGGTCCGCGGGTAGCGCCGCAGCTGACCGCAGCAGGACCGGGATGCTGTGGAACAGTACGAACTGCACGGCATTGAGGTCCTCGACGGCTTCGTCCTCCAGCTCCCATCGAAAGTTGCCGCGATGAGGTGCTGAAGGCCGCAACTCCTGACACCCGAGCACGGCGCGGAAGATGGCCGCCGCCTCCGCCAGGTCGGCGCGCCCTCCGCGCTGCATGAGCTCTGCGGCGAGTTGCACCGATGGTACGGTGGCGTGAAAGATGCGCCCGTGCACTCGGTGAGTGGCCATATGCACATCGGCGTCATAGCTATCGGGCAGTTGTGGCGATGATGGCACCTGGAGCTCCTCTACTCGGCGACTCGATTATCGAAGGAGATATCATCTACCAGAACCCCTGTAACATCCGACCGACGTGGCCGACTGGGTAATGGAGGGGGATGGTGTGGTCTCGTTTCCCATGGGGAGGATGAGGCAGGAGTGCGTTCGTCCGCGCGAGGCAGGGCAGGCAGGGCAGGCAGGGAACATCGTCCACTGGTGCCCGACGACGCTCCCAGACGACATCGCCATAAGCTGGGATTTCCGCCCCCTCACGGAGCCGGGGTTGGCGATCCTGTTCTTCGCGGCCCAGGGCTTCCAGGGAGAGGACATTCTCACCGCCGATTTGGCCGAACGGAACGGGCCGTACGATCAGTATCATCACGGCGACTTCAACGCGCTGCACGTCTCCTACTTTGGCAGCAATCCAGAAGAGAACGAGTTTCAAACCTGCAACCTGCGCAAGAGCTTCGGGTTCCACCTGGTGGCACAAGGTGCAGATCCCATACCCACGGTGCGATTTGCCCTACAGTCCTACCGCATTACCGTAGTCAAGTGCGGTCCGGTCGTGTCCCTCCGGATGAGCTATCGGGACGAGACACTGACGATCTTCACCTGGGAAGACGACGGCAGCACCCATGGACCGGTGCTGGGGCCGGGTAAGATCGGGTTTCGGCAGATGACGCCGCTGATCTGCGAGTACAGCAATCTCGTGGTGAGGAAGGCAACACGGCAAGAGTACAAGGAATGAGTACTACGAGAAGCGACCTACTGATCGGCGGCGAGATCTGCCCGCCAGCGAGCGGAGACTACTACCCCCTGCACATCCCGGCGGACGGCACCCTGGTTGCCGAAGTAGCCAACGCCGGCACGGCCGACGTGGATCGCGCCGTCGCCGCCGCGCAGGAGGCATTCTACTCCGAGTGGAAGTTCTTCGGCGTGGAGGACAAGCGCGCTTTGTTCGGCCGGCTGAAGGACGCACTCCACGCCAACGCCGCGGAGCTGCTGGCGGCCAAGG
>CAJWOB010000111.1 GCA_913043885.1 uncultured Spirochaetaceae bacterium
TCTGGAAATTGTGCATTGCAAAGAACTTGATTTCTCCGCTAAGCATCCAGTGCGTCGTCGGTTTGTGGTACCATCGCATCCCAAACTGACCGCCAAACATCTCGTTATCTGAAATGGCCTGAACTTGTGTGTACCGTTCGATTGCAGCGTCATCTGGTGCTGGCGAATCGGGGTCATTTGGGTCTGGGATTGGTGGTACAGGTATACCCTCATCGGTGAATCGTTGGTAATCCTCATCGCGGAAGGTGTCCCGGAATTTGACGTAACGTAGACCGATGAAAGGTTCAGTGATTTGACCTTTGTCGTTTTCACCCAGTCGCCAGACTTTGTTCATTTCAAATCCATTGAAACGGCCAGCATTGATGCTGTCATTTAGCAGGAAATCTCTACCACCAGTGTCGGGGTTATTCTCATCTTGGGGTGGTAGTTGATCGTCTTCGCCGCCACCGTCGCCCGCATCGAGGGCGACGAGCATCCCCGCCTGGCGCTGAGGCTCAGCGCCAGACCGCAGTCGTCGGTGCCGTCGGATGGTCCCGCCGCGTCCGCGTCACTGCCGCGGCTACACCTGCTGCTGGCGGTCGCCCGTGGCCCCTCCATGGACAGCGCCATGCGTCAGGCCACGGAGCTAGGCGTCACCAGCATCGTGCCCTTTGTGGGCGCGCACTCGCCGCCCGCCGCGCCGAGTCGGGCGCAGCGCTGGCAACGCGTGGTGCGCGCCGCCAGCCAGCAGAGCGGCGCCCCGCCGCCGCAGGTCGGCAGCCCGGTGAGCTTCGCACAGCTGGTCGCTACCTGGGACCAATGCGCGGGCATCGTCTGCGCCACCGACACCTCCCTCCCGCTGGTCGCCGCGCCACCACTACCTGCGCGAACCGCCGATGTGGCGGTGGTGGTGGGGCCCGAAGGGGACCTGTCACCGGGGGAGTTGGGCGAGTTGACGGGCCGCGGCTTCGTCGCGGTATCCTTGGGCCCGCACGTCCTGCGCGTCGATACCGCGGCGGTTTCTGCCCTGGCGGGTGCCTGGCAGTGGCTGGCGCTGCAGGCAACCAAGCGCACCTGAGTGGCGACAACGAACCAAAAGACAGAGCGTGCGCTGCGCCGCAGGGACTTCCTCGGTCTGCCCCTCGATGCCGGGGGCGAGGAAGAAGCCCTTGCCGTCCTCGAGCAGCTGGCCACCGGGCAAGCCGCCAGTTACCTCGCCATGGTCGACATGCGCCGCGTGCTGCGCGCGCGGATACGCTCGGAACACGCACGCCACATACGGCAGGCGGGGGCGGTGCTCACCACCTCGTCACTGGTTGCCGGAAGCGCGTCGTTTCTTGGCCGCGACGGCGTCAAGCCGATGCGGGTCTTCGACCTCGTCATCCGCTTGCTGTCCCTGGCCGAGCGCAACGACTACACCGTGTATCTGCTGGGCGGCAACAAGCAACTGCTACAGCAGGCCGAGCGCAACTTGCGCGACTCGTTCCGCCGTCTGCGCATCGTCGGCCGCTTCGTCGGTGGCTACTCTCGCCAGCAGGAGGAACAGATTCTGCTGGCAATCCAGAAAGCAGAGCCAACGATTCTCCTCGTCGGCAGCGGCGCGCCGCGTGGCGAGCTGTGGCCGCTGCGCAACAAGAAACGGTTGCGGCCCGGCCTCACAGTTTGGGTCGAGGACTGCTTCGAGGTGTTCGCGGGCAAGAAGCGCAGCGCCCCCTCGCGACTGGCCCGCGCCACCCGCGCCACGCTGCTGCCCCCGTGGCGGCTACTGCGCCTGCCGGCGCTGGCCTACTTCGTGGGCCTCGTCCTGGTGCACCGCATCCGCGGCCTATAGCTCATAGAGGCGCAGGTACTCGTACGCCTCTTTGAGATGGCGGCTCGCGCGCCGGGTGATAGCGCGGCCTACCAGCCCCCGAATAGGCGGCAGGAACAGCATCAGGCCGAGCACATCGGTAACGAAGCCCGGCGTCAGCAGTAGCACCCCGCTCACCAGCACCCCGGCAAGCTCCACGAACTCCGCCCCGGGGTACTGGCCCTCCTGGATCTTCTCCCGCAGCCGGCGATTGGTTTCCTGGAGGCGCGCCAGGGAGATCAGAACGCCGACCAGTCCGGTAGAGGCCGCCAGCGCCAACGTCAGGTAGTTCCCCAGCTGACCGCCGAGGTAGAGGATCAGGAAGATCTCGCCGATGGGCAGCAGTGAGTACAGCAGAAAGAGCAGGATGAGCTTGGTGATGAAGTCGCGCTCGAAGAAGCGCAGGAACAGCTGCAGACCGAGCATCGAGCCAGCCGGATCGTAGCCCGGCTTCCCCCCACTGGCCAGCTGAGCGGGGCACCGGTACTGTCGCGCGCGTGGTCCGACTCCTGTTCGTCGACGACGACGAACGCGCACACACCACACTGGCGATGGTACTACCGCGCGAGTACCGGCTGGTCTCGGTTACCAGTCTCGCCGCCGCACGCCCGTTGCTCGAAGCCGGTGGTATCGACGCGGTGCTGCTGGACATCCACCTACCCGACGGCAGCGGCCTCGATCTGCTACGGCAGATTCAGGCCGTGTCGCCGCCACCCCCCACGGTGATGCTGTCGGCGTCGGACGACGTGCCCACCGTGGTGGAGGCGATGCGGCGCGGCGCCGCAGACTATCTGGTCAAGCCCTACCAGCTCGATGCACTGCTGGCGACCCTGGCCACCACCATCGCCAACAGCGCCGCCCGCCACGCGGCGCAGGCCGAGGACAGCGACGAGACGGACGCCCTCCCGGGGCGTTTGGCCGGCGATTCGGCGCCGATGTCGGAGGTGCGTGCCACGGTCGGGATGTACGCCACCGCCGATGCGCCGGTGCTGGTGACCGGCGAGAGTGGTACCGGCAAAGAGCTGGTGGCGCATCTCATTCATCAGTGCTCCCATCGGCGGGAGCGACCCTTCATCGCGGTCAACGCCGCCGCGCTCCCCGAGTCGCTGGTCGAGAGCGAGCTGTTCGGATCCGTGGAAGGAGCCTTCACCGGGGCGATCACGCGACCCGGCTGCTTCGAGCAAGCCGACGGGGGCACCCTGTTTCTGGACGAGGTGGGCGAGATGGCGTTGGCGGCTCAGGCGAAGTTGCTGCGCGTCATCGAGAGCAAGGAGGTAACCCGGGTGGGCGCGCGCGCCGCAACGCAGGTGAATGTCCGGATGGTCAGTGCCACCAACCGCCAGCCGGCAGCCGCCGTGGCCGAGGGACGGCTTCGGGAGGACCTGTACTACCGCCTCGGGGTACTGCCAGTGCAGCTCCCGCCGCTGCGCGATCGGCGCGACGACATCCCCACGGTCGCCTACTCGCTACTGGAAGACATGCATACCCACCAGGCGCGACAGATCGGGATTCACGCCGACGCGATTGCCCGACTGCAGGAACACACGTGGCCCGGCAACGTGCGCGTGCTGCGCAACGTGCTGGAGCGCGCCAGGATCCGTGTCGAGTCGCGCCACACCGAGCGCCAGGGAGAGGCCGGCGCAACGCTAATACGCGCCGCGGATGTGGTCTGGTAGCCGGGTGCCAACTGCGTTCGCGTAGCCGGAGCGCCCGGGCAGGCGGCCAGGAACTAGGTGCGGCCGCCGCTGGCGGTGGCTCTGCTGGGCTAGAGCGCCCGAACGTACTGGCCAGCGATAACCCAGGCCAGGTCGTCGGGGTCTTCGGTGAGCTGAGCCACGAGGAGGGCGACGCCCGCGACCACCACCCGGGAATTCAGCGGAATTGCGGCGGCGGTCGGATCCTCACCGCGAGGTGGGAAGTAGGTAGCGAACTGCCTACCCTCCAGGAGGATGATGCTGCGATAACTGCGCACCGCTTCGCGCTCGAACCACTCACCCTTCACCAGCTCGAGCTGAACGGCGAAGGTTGCCGGGGTTGGGTCGAGGACATCGATGCGCTTGATGGTACCGTCGAGCACCAGCGCCCGCTCCGGTGGAGCGAACCGCCCCTGACGAATCAGCCGGTCGAGGTCCTTCAGCGTGATGGAGAAGTCGACGGCGGCATCCAGCGGGGGTGCCGGTGCCTCTCGGGCCTGCGCCACGAGCGGGGTGCCGATGGCAACCGCAACCGCAACCGCGGCAAAGGCTACGGAACGGCGGCGCGGGGCGACGGGCACGGCGCCCATGCTACTGGGGTGATGGGCATTCGCCAAGCTCGGCCATCTTCCTCAAATGGCTTGCAGCGCGCCGGTGAAGGGATCCACTAGCCCCGACAAGGTGCCGAAGGGGGCGAGGGTGGCCGTCAGGTGCGCGCTTTGACAACGGTTGCGAGCGCGAATTAGACTCGCGACCGCGTTTGACTCAGCGGATGCCCCTTCCTTCGCGAATATCAGAAAAAGTCGGTCCAACTGCTAACATGAGAGAGGCAGCATGAACGATCAACTCGTTCCCGGGTTCGACGACGAAAAGGACGACAGCCTAAAGATCCGGCTCCAGAAGGTCGATCAGGTCGACGGCTGCGTGGTCCTATACCTCACCGGGTATATCGACACCTACAACTTCAACTACTTTCAGAAGCGCGTCACCAAGGCGGTAGATGCCGGCTTCACCCGGTTGGTGTTCCACTGCGCCGAGCTCAACTACGTATCGAGCACCGGCATTGGTTCGTTCACCGCCTTCCTGAAGGCAGTGAAGCCGCGTGGCGGCGACCTGGTGCTGCTGGAGATCCAGCCGAAGGTCTACGAGGTCTTCCAGCTGCTGGGCTTCTCACAGTTCTTCAACATCAAGAAGGACCTCGACGAGGCGGTGGCCTATTTCGGAGAGGCCGGCGGCGGCGAGCAGCAGGGTGTGTTCCCCAAGGTGTTCGCCTGCCCGGTGTGCGGCAAGAAGCTCAAGGCCACCAAGCAGGGGCGCTTCCGGTGCTCCAACTGCAAGACCATCCTCGCCATCGACAACGCGGGGCAGGTCTTCCTCGGCTAGCGCGCCGCTCCTCCACTCCGCTCGCCACCTTCCCTCTACGTCCTCCGGGAAGCGCAGCCGCAGCGCCCGCAGCTGCTGCGGCCGAATCGGTGGGCCGCCGCCGCGCCGGGCATTATATTGACGCCGTGGCTGACAAGGAGAGAATCGAGGGCTTCCTACTCCAGCTGTCCCTCACCCATGAGGAAGTCTCAGATGACACCTGGGTAATCAACGACGAGGAGTCGGGCCTCGAGAACGTGGTCATCGTGCTTGCTGACCCCGTCCTCATCGTCCGCGTCAAGGTCATGGTCGCCCCGTCCGAGCGCCGGGAGGAGTTCTTCGAGAAGCTCCTGCGGCTGAACGGCTCCGACCTGGTCCACGGCGCCTACGCGCTGGATGGCGACGATGTGCTGCTCATCAATACGCTGGTGAGCGACACACTCGACCTGGAGGAGTTTCGCGCTACGTTGGACGCCGTCGGGCTGGCATTGGCGCAGCACTATCCGGCACTCTCCGACTTCCGGTGAGCGATGCGGAGCAAAGGCGGTGCAACTGGCGATGCAGCTGATGGAGTACCCTGAGCAGGGCGTGGAGGTCCGCGATGGCGCTGTTTGATCGTATCCGCCGAGTCGTCAAGGCCAATATCAACGAAATGATCAGCAAAGCCGAGGACCCTGAGAAGGTGCTCGGCCAGCTGATCGTCGAGATGAACGAGCAGCTGGTCGAGTCGAAGAAGAGCGTGGCCGTGGCGATCGCCGACGAGAAGCGGCTGCAGCGCGAGCTGAGCAAGCAGCAGCAGAACGCGGCCGATTGGGAAGCGAACGCGATGAAGGCAGTCAACGCCGGCAACGACGAGCTTGCCAAGAAGGCGCTGGTCCGCAAGCAGGAGCACGACGAGTACGTGTCCAGCTACCAGGAGCAGTTCGACGCCCAGCACGCCTCGGTGGAGCAGCTGAAGGACTCGTTGCGCCAGCTGCAAGACAAGATCGACGAGGCGAAACGCAAGAAGAACCTGCTAATTGCCAGGCAGCGGCGTGCGGAGGCGCAGCAGCGCATCCAACAGACCATCGGGTCGGCCAAGGACACGTCCGCATTCGAGGCATTCGACCGCATGGCGCAGAAGGTGGACCAGATCGAGGCCCAGGCGGAGGCGGCGGAGGACCTGGCGCAGCTCGAGGGGGGCGATGCCGACCTCGAACGCCAGTTCAAGGAGCTGGAGTCTGGCACCACCGACCAGATGCTCGACGACCTGAAGTCGAAGATGAAGCGCCTAGAGGACAAGACCTCCGAGTAAGAACGCGCCCGAAGTACAGTTCGTTACCGCCGACGCCCGGCTGACGGCACGACTGAACCAGTACGCGCCGCGGATCGGTTCGTTTCGGCTCTATCTTTGTCCGCAGCTCGAACTGAGCCGGGCAAGCCGTCTGTTCGTCGTCGAGGCGAGCGCCGTGCCACTCATCCACCAACAGCGCGGCCGGATCACCGTTGCGGCGTTCGCCTACGGGCCCCCTCGGGCCTGGCTATCGCCTTCCTGCGCGGCTGCCAGGACTACCTCCGAGACCCGTGGACGCCGGCGGAGCTCGAGCATCGCGCAGCGCGGTGGCTGGAGCGCGAGCTCGACACTCAACTCGCAGACGGCGGCGGGGTGCTGCGGGACAATACCTTGCAGGGGCCCGCTGGCGCCGCCCCGCTCTCGGTGCAGGAGTCTCTGATTGCCGAGGTGCTCTGGCAGCACCGCGGTCAGGTGGTCACCCGCGATGCGCTGTTCTACCGGCTATGGGGGCGGGTCCCGGACGCACCGAGCCGTGTGGTGGACGTGCACGTCGCCGCGCTGCGTCGGAAGCTGACGGCGGTAGGCCACAGCTCCGCGGCCATCGAGACCGCCCGCGGGCTCGGCTATCGGTGGCGGGCGCGAGCGACCGCCGGCGGCACCCCTATCGCCTGGGGGCGTCGCCGGTGACGCTGTCGCCTATACGAACAGATTCACGAAAGCATTGTTGAGCGACAGATAGCTGGTCGCGAACACGATCGACACCATCGACATCAGCTTGATGAGGATGTTGATCGACGGACCCGAGGTGTCCTTATAAGGGTCGCCCACGGTGTCGCCGATGACGCCGGCCTTGTGCGCTTCTGATCCCTTGCCGCCGAAATTGCCCGCTTCGACATACTTCTTGGCGTTGTCCCACGCGCCGCCGGCGTTCGCCATCATGATCGCCAGGACGAAGCCGGTAGCAAGGGCACCGGCCAGCAGCGCAATGACCGTGAACGGGCCGAAGATGACGCCAACCAGGACCGGGGCGATTACGGCCAGCAGCGACGGCAACACCATCTCGCGTTGTGCGCCCTTGGTGGAGATCTCTACGCACGCCGCGTAGTCGGGGGTGTCCTTACCCTCCATGATGCCGGGCTTCTCACGGAACTGGCGACGAACCTCTTCCACCATATCGCTGGCGGCGCGTCCTACTGCCTTCATCGACAGGGATGCGAAAACGAACGGCAGCACCGCGCCGATGAACAGACCCATCAGGATCTTGGGGTCCATAAGATTGATGCTCAGAACGAAGTGCTCGTGGCCGTCCACCTGGGTGACGGTCAGAATCCCTTCGTAGAACTCCTCGAAGAAGCGCGAGATGTTCACCTGCTCGAGCGCCTCGATGATCTTGTTGCGGTACTCGGCCAGCAGCGCCAGTGCGGTCAGCGCGGCCGAGCCGATGGCGAATCCCTTGCCGGTGGCGGCGGG
>CAJWOB010000112.1 GCA_913043885.1 uncultured Spirochaetaceae bacterium
TCGACGTGTTGCAGAAGGGGATTGCCTTACATGGCGACCACCAGGGGCAGATGTACCTCAACGTGGGCAACAACATGTTTGCGCAATCGAGCTTCCTGATGGCCACCGAGATGTACGGAAAGGCCCTATCGACGGACCCCACCCTGGTGAATGCCTATCTGAACCGTGCCAATGCCCGCCTACAGGCGGCGGAGTTCGACTCAGCCCTCGCCGACTACACCCTCTACCTGAGCCTGGACCCGGGCAGCTCGCAGCGCACGCAGATCGAGCAGGTAATCGCGCTGCTGCGCCAGCGCATCGAGCTGGTGGCCGAGCAGGAGCGACAGGAACAGGAGCGACAGACGGCGCTGCTGAATGCGGTGCTCACCTCCCTCGACAATGCGGCCCAGAACACCAAGAACCTGAGCGCGGGCTCTGAGGGCATCCAAGAGCAGTACGACGAGCTGGACATCGCCGACTGATGGACACCCGTCGACTGTTGATTGGCGGTGCGGCCGCGCTCATCGTAATCCTGGCCACCGTCGGCACCTTGCTGCTGGTTCGCGGCGGTGGAGGCAGCGCCAACGACCAACGCCAAAACACCCTCGGCCTCGCCGAGGAGTACCTTGCCAGTGGACTGTTCACCGATGCGCAGCAGCTGGCCGAGCGGCTCGTCATCAAGGACAGTAACGACCAAGAGGCGCGCGACCTGTTACAGCGCATCATCCGCGCGCGGCAGGAAGCGGAGGAGGCGGCCGCCAGCGACGCACAACAGCGCGAAGACGAGCAGCAGCAGCAGATAACTGAGCGGCTCGACGAGCTCAACGAGAGCGTGCGTGATTCGCAGCCGATCGTGCGGGAGATTACTCGAGAGGCGCCGGCACAGACCGAAGAGGAACGCCGGGCCGCTGCAGCGGCGGCCGCCGCGGAAGAGGCCCGCTTGGCTGCCGCCAGTGCAGAGGAGCGCGCCTCGGCCGAGCTCCAACGCCGCGTTGCCGAGCTCGTCGATCAGGGGATCGACCGCCTCAACGAAGGCGACCTAGCCGCCGCCCAGGATGCGTTCGAGGAAGCGCTGGAGCTGGACGAGAACAATGCGGAGGCGCTCGCCTACCTGGGCGAGACCCTGGCACGCGTCGGCGGTGTCGGTTCGCCCGAACGAGCGCGCGCCGTGGAGCTTGCCAACCGCGCCATCGCCGAAGACGGATCGCTGGCGCAGCCCCACGCCACGTTGGGCAGGATCTACGAAGACACCCGCAACTACTCCAACGCCATCGAGCAATACAACGAGGCCATCCGATTGGATCCCGGCGATTGGAATCTGCTCTACTCACTCGGTCGGGTGCAGTACAAGTCCACTCGCTTCCGCGATGCATTCGAATCGTTCTCCGCGGCCATCCATCTGAAGCCAGACTTCGACCGCGCCCACTACAACAAGGGCAAGTCGCTGGAGCAGCTCGGCGACGCCGAGGGTGCGATCGGCGCCTATATGGACGCCTACACGGTGACGCCGGATTATGCGGCGGCCTACTACTCTGCGGCGGTGCTGCAGAAGCAGGCTGGCAACACATCCGTTGGCCTGCAGAACTTCTCCCGCGCGGCGCAGCTGCAACCGCAGACGGCGATCTTCCGTCGGGCACTCGGCACTGCCTATGCCGACAACGGCGACTACCGCGAGGCGGAGCAGGAGCTGACGGTTGCCCTTCAGCTCGACCCGGGCAACACCAACGCCAATTTCACCATGGCGGTGGTGAAGCTCGAGCTGGACAAGTTTACCGACGCGCTGCGGTTTGCCGAGGTGGCGGTTACCGCCAACCCGGACAGCGCCGCCTACAACTACCAGTTCGCGCTCATCAGCGCCGAGCTAGGCAACACCGACGATGCAATTCGCTACTACACCACCGCCATCCAGAGGGACAATGGCCACGTGGGCGCGCTCGTCAATCTCGGCAAGATCCTCGATGACCAGGGTCTCTACGATCAGGCGTTGCAGTTGCTGTTGGCCGCCGAACAAGTCGACCCGCGCTCATATGTGGTCAACAACAACCTCGGCAACGTGTACCTGCACAAGGAGCTGTACCAGGACGCAATTGACCACCTGGGCGCGGCCATCACCGCCAGGCCCGAGGCAACCTCCACCCGCTACAACCTCGGGCTCGCGTACGTGGCACTCGGTAGTGATTCCGACGCCACCCGCGTCTTCGACCAGCTGTTGAAGATCGATCCGCAGTACTGGGACGCCTATTACGAGATCTCGCAGCTCATGATCAAGGCAGGGGACGAGGAGAGCGCCAAGGAGTTGCTCACTCGGCTGAAGTCACAGAACCCCAACTACGGTCGCATGAACGAGGTGGATGCGCTGCTCGCCCGGCTGTAGCCGCTAGCTCGGCCCGCTGCAACCGGATCGTAGCCCTATCGGTCCCGCCGCTAAGGCGAACCTTCGCTACAGCGACCGCTACTCGCGACCGACCGCCGCGAACGCTTCCGCTCTGCTCAGTAGGAACCACACAGGCCTGCCGTGCGGGCAGTGCTGGACGCCCAACTGAAACGAGCGGGCTGCGATGCGTAGGGCGTCGTCGTCGGTCAGCACCTCTCCCGCCTTGATGGCGAGCTTGCACGCCACGTCGGCCAGCGCTGCCCGTGCCAGCTCCTCGGTGCCGCCACTGAGGCCCCCCACCATGTCGACGATGGCCGCGGCGGGCAGGGTATGCAGCATCGGGGCCAGCGCAACGACTCGCGCTTCGCGCCGGTCGGGAGCTGCCACCTCAAGCCTGATGCCGCTGCTCTCGAGCTCGGCGAGCCAGCCCCGGTCCCCGTCTGCGGGCCGCGGCAGCTCGACCTCGATTGGCAGCAGAACTGGCTGCAGCTCCCGCCCGCGCTCCGCCGCACCGCGCTCACCGCCAGCTTCCAGCTCGTCGAAGAGCACCCGCTCATGGGCCGCGTGCTGATCGACGAAGTAGATTCCGGCCTCGGTCTCCACGGCGATGAAGGTGCCGAGCACCTGCCCCAGCAGTTTCAGTCGCTGATCGGCCGCCGGTGGTTCCGGCATGTTGAAGCCAGAGGCAAGGGGCTGGAGCGGCGATTCGGGACCGCTACTCGGCGCGGCGCGGCCGCTCTCGCGGCGGCCCCGGATACCCGCACCGATCGCTGCCGGTCGGCCTGCTCGCGCCGGTAGCAGCTCGGCGCCACCAGGGAAGCTGCGCGCGGGTGTCGTCCGCTCGTCGCCGTCCGGCGGGGCCTGGCGCAGCGTCGCCCGCTCTAGTAGCAGCTGCCCGGTGGTGCGCACCACTGCCTGGTGCAGCGCCGCCGGGTCGCGGAAGCGCGCCTCCCTCTTGGCCGGGTGTACGTTGAAGTCCACTGCGTCGGCTGCCACATCGAGGAACACGCACGCCACGGGATGGAGACCGCCTGGCAGCACCGACGAATAGCCGTACTCCACTGCCTGCAGCAGCGCGTAGTCCTGAATCCGCCTGCCATTGACGAACACCATGATGCCACTGCGGTCGCGGCGAGCTACTTCCGGCCGTCCGGCGACCATCTCCACCGCCATGTTGCCGTGGGTCGCCGCCGCGTGGAGGGCACCATCGGCCAGCGCCGGCAGCGCCGCCTGTACCCGATCCATCAGCGGCGTGGCGGCCAGCGTCAGGGCGACGCGGCCGTCCACGGAGCTGGTAAAGCCGATCTGTGGGTGTGCCAGCGCCTTCTCCAGCAGGGTGCGCTTGCACATCGTGGTCTCCGCCCGGGATGACTTGAGGAAGCGGCGCCGCGCTGGCAGCTTGGCGAACAGGCGCTCCACGGTAACCCTCGTGCCCGCCGCGCAGGCGTGTGGCACCAGAGTGCGAGTCGTGCCGGAGGCCGCGAGACGCCACCCTACCCGCGCCGCGGCGGGTCGGGTCAGCACCTCCAGCTCCGCACACGCGGCAATGCTGGCCAGCGCCTCGCCACGAAAGCCCAGGGTGGCGACGCGATACAGGTCGGCCGCCGAGCGTACCTTTGAGGTGGCGTGTCGTAGCGCGCAACTGCGTACGTCCTCTTCGCTCATGCCGCTGCCATCGTCGGCGACGGCCAGCAGCGCGCGCCCGCCGTCGTCCCATCGCACATCGATCTGACGTGCGCCGGCGTCTATGGCGTTGTCGACCAGCTCGCGCAGGAGGGAGGCCGGACGCTCGATGACCTCACCTGCGGCGATAAGGTTGGCTACCTCCGGCGCCAGCACTGCGATGCCGTCGCCGCCCTGGCGCGGCGCCAATGTCGTGGCGACGGCGCGGCTGTCGGAGTCGTTGACCAACGCCGTCACGGTAGACGGGCAGCTCGGGGCAGTCCAATGGGCACAAAAAAGGCCCGCCCCAGATGGGCGGGCCCTGGTCGAAGCGGCGTCGTGCGGGGCTGACCCCGGCGCATCGCCGCCTGACGACGCGCGCTAGAAGGACACGCGCGTCTCGATGCTGAGTGTGGTTACCACCTGCTCCGGCTGCGCCAGTGCACCACTCTGATCGCGCGCCAGCGCAGTGGTGTACAGCAGGGCGACGTCGAGGGTCGGCGCGGCTTCGTAGATGACCTCCGCCGACACGACCGTGTTCTCGTCGAACAGGGTCAGGCTCTCGTCGTCGAAGGTCGAGGCGAACTTGCTGCGCACGTACTCGATCGAGCCGTGCACCGGCACCAGCGGGATGACCCCCGGTTCCAGCGTTGCCGCCAGCACGAAGAGGTCGTCGTCACTCGGGCCGATACCGCCACCGTCCAGCAGCGCGAACGGCCACTGGTAGCCGAGCGTTACCGACACGATCTCCGGGATGTTGAGGCCGCCCTCGGCGTAGATGCCGATGGTGGGCTCGCCGGTCTGATCGTCTGGCCCCGCACTCTGCAGCTGCACCAGGTAATCGACGACTTCCTGGGCGTAGTCGATGCGGTTGCGCTCATACACCTGGTTGTAGAGGGCGGGCTTGAACAAGCCGTTGTACCAGCGGAACTCAGCGCGGTAGTCGAACAGCGAGACATTGCCCAGGAGACCGGCGTTGACGCCCCAGTTCTGGAATCCGCCCGCCTCGGTGAACATCGCCTCGGTACGCAAGCCAGCCGCGAGGCCGGCCGCCGGGTTGCGGAGCGCCGGCATCATCCCCGCCACGTCGGCGAAGGCGATGATCGCAAAGCCGTCGTTCTCGACTATTGGCAGGTCGAGGTCGGTCCCGATGTTGACGAATACCGGATCGGCATCGATGGCGTCCTGCACGTCTGCCACGCTCGGGTCTCCGGTGAGGTCCCGCACGGCGCCGACCGGCGCGATGTCGGTCAACGCCGTCAGACCGATGCCGAGACGGCCAGCCACCCGCAGGTGCCCGCGCAGCCCGAAGATCTCGGGCGCCGACACGTTGTTGAGCATGACCTCGAGGCCGCCCTTCTCACCGTTGAAACCGGTGTGCAGGCCGATGACGCGAACGGCGGGGAACTCCGTGTTGTTGGTGAAGGCACGCATGATGGTGCCGTGGCCCACCGTTATGTCGTCGAGGTTACCTACGCCGAGGAAGAACGGATCGCGATTGTCGCCAATCTCGATGAACCTGAACTTGAGGAACAGGTCATTGAGGATGTCGAGCGCGCCGAGAACGTATTCGCCAGCCTCGAACTCGTCACGCCCGAACGACCACTCGGCACCAGCCAGGTACCAGTCGTCGGGATCGAAGATATTGCTCTCGTAGATCAGAGGAATGTACATGCCGATCCGAGCCGCACCGAGGTCGAAGGTCGGCTGAATGATCGCCTTGCTGTACGTGGTGTCGCCGATGGTGATGGAGCCGATCTCCATCCCCAGTATCTCCCTCAGCTTCTCCAGCAGGGCGTTCTGCACCTGCTCTTCGGCCGTGGGCTCGTCACCGCCATCATCATCGGTGCCGTCACCATCGGTGCCGTCACCATCGGTGCCGTCACCTGTGTCGCCATCGCCTGCGGGCGGTCCTGGTGGCGGATCGCTCAGGAACTCCATCCCGGCCAGCAAGCTCTCGCGCAGTGCGTCGGTGAGCGGTGTCGGACTAAACGGACCCGACAGTGCGTTGACAGATTGATTCGCCGCGAGCTGAATCACTTCGCCAGCGGCGTTGGTTACGTCGACGATGCCCTCGAGCACGGCGAAGATCTCCTCGCCGATGCCGCTCTGATTGACGAATTCGGTGCCTCGGACACCCATGACGGCGGTCTGGCCGGCGAACTGGTAACGGTCGGCGCCGGTGGTACGAGCGATTACCGCGCGGAACTTGCCCGCAGGCGACCGAAACGTCGACTGGGCGGCACCGTTGGTGCCCTGCAGCCCCTCAATCTGGAAGTTGGTGTTCTCCGCAATACGGATGATCGATTGGCTCGGCGTCAGCTCGATTTCGGCGAAGTCGCCGTCCTCGGTGATGATCGTGCTGCCAACCGGGACCTCGCCACCGATGCCTATGTCCTCGGGGGCGATGTCGCCACTTGGAGTGTTGACGAGCATGGATCCGCTGTTGTTCTCGAAAAACGCCAGGACCGCTGCCGACTGCGCCACGGCAAGCCCGGGCAGTAGCAGAAGCAGCGAGGCTGCCGCAACGGCGGCGATGGTGAGTCGTCTCATCGTCTCTCCTTGTGAGCGAACGTCATCAGAACAGGTCTATCGAGCTCTCCAGCCCTGAGGTGATCTCGGGCTCCCCGCCGTCGGGATCGAACAAAATATTGTACGTGAAGGAAATGACCGCCGGTCCGGTCTGGTAGTTGAAGCGTGCCTGCACTACCGCACCATCGGCGCTGAACAGATCGGCGAAGAAGCGCTCGTCCTCTTCCACAATTCCGCTGCCGTCCGCGTCGTCGCCCAGCGACTTCTTGTCGTAACTCGCATCGAAGCTGATGCCGGGGATCAGACCCTCAGCAAGCACAAAAATAGCACGCAGGTGCGGGTAATTCAGGAACGAGTCCGGCGTCGCCGGCGTCCCAAATGGCCCATCGAGGCCGACGTTGAAAATGTCGACGCAGCTGTCCCGTTCCTTGTCGAACCAGCCAAAGTCGCCAACCTGATTCGTGTACGCGAGCAACAGGGCGTGCCGCTTGGCGAGCACTTCCCGCGCGCGAGGATCTTCGTTGGAAAGCTCAAACTCGTACAAATTGCACTTCCACAGCACTTCGAGCGCGCGCGGCAGCCCGTGTTTCCCCTCGACGCGCTCCGCCTTGAAACACACCTTCAGCGCTTCCTCAAAAAACGGGTCGATCGGCGGACACTCGCCAAAATCTTGCTCGCATTGCTGCAGCGTCTGCTGCTGCTCCTGTCGTTGCCGTTCTCGTTGTCGTTGACCTGAACGTAATCGCGAACGCTGACGTGGACGCTCCCGAGAAACGAAGTCCTCGTTCGCTCCCCTCCGCGACCCCCTACCTCGAAGGTGCGCTCCGGGCTCACGCGAAGACGTGCTCCGCGCGAGCGAAGATCCGTCAGCGGCCCCTGGTGGCGCCGTGGGCCCGGCCTCTCCCTACCGGCGCCGCCCTCCCGCGTCCCGCCGCCCACGCTCCCACCCAAGAAGCAGCTTTTCGAGAGGTGGATGGAGACGCCTCGGCCCGTCACGACAACGACACCACGTCCGTGAGCACAGCGTCACTCGCCTTTGCTATCCTG
>CAJWOB010000113.1 GCA_913043885.1 uncultured Spirochaetaceae bacterium
CCGACTACGACACCTCCGACCGCCTCTACTTCGAGCCGCTCACGGTGGAGGATGTGGCAAACATCTTCGACAAGGAGCGGCCCGAGGGGACGATCGTCCAGTTCGGCGGGCAGACCCCGCTCAACATCGCTGCCGGACTGAGCCAGCTCGGGGTGCCGATTCTGGGCACACCACTGGATGCGATCGATCGCGCGGAGGATCGCGGCCGTTTCCGGCAGCTCATCGAGCTGCTCGGTCTGAGCCAGCCGCCCAGCGCCATCGCCACCGAGCCGGATCAGGTTATTACCGAGGCGGAGGCGCTCGGCTATCCGGTGCTGGTGCGTCCCTCCTACGTGCTCGGCGGGCGCGCCATGGAGATCGTCTACGACACCGACGCGCTGCGGGACTACCTCCGGCGCAGCGGCAACACGCGGCGCGGAGCACAACGTACCGTCCTGGTCGATAGCTTCCTGGACGGCGCCATCGAGGTGGATGCCGACCTCATTGGCGACGGCGAGCGGTTCGTGGTCGGCGGCATTATGGAGCATATCGAGCAGGCAGGGGTGCACTCGGGAGACAGCGCATGCTGCCTGCCGCCGCACACCCTTGACGCCGAGGTCGTGGACGAGATCGAGGCCGCAACCGTCGCGCTCGGAGCCGAGCTCGGCATCCGCGGCCTCATGAACGTGCAGTTCGCGGTCCGTGGCGGCGAGGTGTTCGTGCTCGAGGTGAACCCGCGGGCGTCGCGCACCGTTCCCTTCGTCTCCAAGGCGACCGGGGTACCGCTGGCGCGCATCGCGACTGCCGCAGTCTGTGGCAGATCGCTCGACGAGCTCGGCCTCACGCAGCGCCCGACGCCCGGTCACTACGCCGTCAAGGAGGTGGTACTCCCGTTCTCGAAGTTCCTGGGCGCGGATACCACCCTCGGTCCGGAGATGAAGTCGACCGGTGAGGTGATGGGGATGGACTCCGAGTTCGGGCGCGCCTTTGCCAAGGCTCAGGATGGCGCCGGCGGCCAGCTCCCACGTGGTGGGCGGGTGTTCGTCAGCGTCCGCGACGACGACAAGCCAGCGGCGGTCGAGCTGAGCCGCGAGTTGGTCGAGCTGGGGTTCGAGCTGGCGGCGACCGGCGGGACTGCGTCGGCGCTGGCTGCCGCGGGGCTCCCGGTCAAGCGGCTCGTGAAGCTGGGCGGAGAAGGGGAGACGGCCCTAGATCTGATGGCGGCGGACCACATCCAACTGGTCATCAACACACCCAGCGACACCCGCGCCCGCCGCGACGAGAATCGCATTCGTCAGTACGCCCTCAGCCGCGGTGTCCCCTGCGTCACCACGCTGGCGGCGGCTTGGGCATCCGTGGCTGGCATCCGCGCCGAGCAGCAGGGCGGGCTGCAGGTGTGGGCACTACAGGATCACGCCGCCGCCGCGCCTCGTTGAGCGCCCGGCTGCAGGAGTGCACGGTCGCCGCCAACCGCGAGGTGGCCCCAGGGCACGCGCTGGTGACCCTCGAGTCCGGCATCGGTGCCGCGGCCGAGCCCGGACAGTTCGTTCAGGTATCCCTGGATGGCGTCGCCGGGGCATTTCTGCCGCGGCCGTTCAGCTTTCACCGGGCCGCCGACGACCAGTTCCAGCTGTTGCTGCGCAGCGTGGGCCCCGGAACTGCCGCCATCGTCGCCACACGCCCCGGTGAGCGGTTGACGGTCCTCGGGCCACTGGGACGCGGTTTCGAGCTGCAGCGGGCGATCGCTAGTGGCGGCTCGCTCACTCTGGTCGGCGGTGGGGTGGGGGTGCCGCCGCTCCACCACGTAGCCGACTTCGTGCGCGCCGGCGGCGCGGGGAGCGAGGTGACGGGCGCCAAGATCGACGCCTTGGTCGGGGCGGCAACTGCCGAGTTGCTGCTGGCAGTCGATGACCTGCGCGCCATAGACGTGGATGTGCGGGTCAGCACCGACGATGGCAGTGCGGGCCACCACGGGCTGGTCACCGAGCTGCTCCACGACGAGCTGGGCGCGGCCGGCGGCGCCGACGGCCGTGGGCGTCGCCCCGGCTGCGTCCTGGCATGTGGGCCCCATCCGATGCTGCGCGCGGTGGCGAAGATATGTCGGCACTCCGACGTGCCGTGCCAGGTGGCCATGGAGGAGCCGATGGCATGCGGCTATGGCGTGTGCCTCGGCTGCGCGATACCAGCCGCGGCAGCGCCGGACCGCTACCTGCTGCTGTGCAAGGATGGGCCGGTGTTCGACGCCGAGCAGGTGGCGTGGTAAGCGGCGATCGCAGCGATAGCCTCGCCACGAGCGTCGGACCGCTGCGGCTGCGCAACCCGGTGCTGACCGCGTCGGGGACGTTCGGCTATGGCCAGGAGATGGCGTCCTTCTTCGACGTTGCCAAGCTCGGCGGCATCGTCACAAAGACGGTGACGATGCGGCCGCGTCCGGGCAATCCCACCCCGCGCATCGCCGAGACGCCGGCGGGGATGCTCAACTCGATTGGCCTGCAGAACGTCGGCCTGGATGGCTTCCTGCGCGACAAGCTGCCCTATCTGGCGGCGCTCGACACGGTAGTGGTGGTGTCGATCATGGCTTCGACCGCAGAAGAATTCGGCGAGCTCGCCGGTGAGCTGCGGGTCGAAGGCGTCGACGCAATAGAGCTCAACCTCTCCTGTCCCAACGTCAGCTACGGCGATGGCGGGCAGCACGTGATGTTCGCCCACGCCCCGGAGCTTACCGAGGCGGCAGTGGCGGCCGCCCGCGCCGCCAGCGACCGGCCAATCGTCGCCAAGCTGGGCCCGGACGTGCCGGATATCGCCGCGCTCGGCGCGGCTGCGCAACGCGGCGGTGCCGACGCGCTGTGCGTCATGAACACGGTACCGGGGATGGTCATCGACACCGCAGCGAAGCGGCCGGTGTTGGCGCGGGGGAGCGGAGGGCTCTCCGGCCCGGCAGTGCGTCCCATCGGCGTCCGTCTTGTCTATCAACTGTGCGCCGCCCTCTCGCTGCCGGTGGTTGGCGTGGGCGGCATCTCGACCGCCGAGGACGCTCTGCAGTACTTGATGGCCGGTGCACATGCCGTGCAGGTCGGTACCGCCTCCTTCGTCCGTCCGACGGCGGCCCACGACGTGCTCCACGGGCTGCAGGAGTACCTTCAGGACGAGGGCAGCAGCGTGGAGGCGCTCATCGGCGCAGCACAGCGCAAGGGAGAATCGAATGGATAGCCATCAGCGCATCGTGATCGCGCTGGATGTGGGCGATATCGGCGCCGCCGAGGCGCTGGTGACGCAGCTGCAACCGGTGGTTGGGATGTTCAAGATCGGCAAGCAGCTGTTCACCGCCGCAGGTCCGGCAGCCGTGGATATGGTGCGCAGCCACGGCGCCGACGTCTTTCTCGATCTCAAGTGGCACGACATCCCCAACACCGTCGCCGCGGCGTGTAGCGCTGCCGCGCAGTTGGGGGTGCGCATGGTCAACGTGCACGCCAGCGGCGGCCGCGAGATGCTGAGCGCCGCCCGCGCCGCATTGGACCGGCACCCAGGGGCCGAGCGGCCAGAGCTGCTGGCGGTTACGGTGCTTACCAGCCTTGCCGCGAGCGATCTCGCAGAGGTCGGCGTTGCCGACCCGCCCGCGAACCAGGTGTTGCGACTCGCCGCCCTCTCGCTTGCCGTCGGCGCGGACGGGCTGGTCTGCTCGCCGCAGGAGGTAGCCGACCTGCGCGCGGCGCACGGACCGGAACCGACCCTGGTCGTTCCGGGGGTGCGCCCCGAATGGTTCGCAGCCAACGATCAGCGGCGCGCCGCAACGCCGGCGGTAGCGCTGGGTGACGGTGCCGACTACCTGGTGATCGGCAGGCCTATCACCCGTAGCGGCGATCCGGTGGCGGCTGCCAGGCGGGTGGCCGCGGAGTTGCAGCCTGTGGGGCGGTCAGCATGATTCAGGTCGAGACCTTTCCGATTGGCTCGCTCAGCTGCAACTGTTCACTGATCTACGACCCCGACACCCGCGAGGCGGTGGTGGTCGATCCCGGCGACGACGCCGCGGCGCTTCTGGGGGAAGTGGCAAGCCGAGAGCTGCGGGTGAGCTCGCTGGTGCACACGCATGCCCATTTTGACCACATCGGCGGCTCCGATCGGGTCAAGCGGGAGCTGGGTACTCCGATGCTGCTACATCGTGAGGACCAGGAGCTCTACCGGCACCTCCGTGAGCAGGGGCTGATGTTCGGCATCCCGGTGGCGCCGCCCGGCGAGATCGACACCTGGCTGGAGGAGGGTTTCGAGGTGGAGCTAGGGCAACGAACTCTGCTTACCACCATCCACACCCCCGGCCACTCGCCCGGGTCCTGCTGTTTCTACACCGAGGTAACCGGCGAGCCACTGCTGTTCTCCGGCGACACGTTGTTCTTCAGGTCCGTGGGGCGGACGGATCTCCCCGGCGGCGATAGCGACGCGCTCATTCGCTCCATCAAGCAACGGTTGTTCGTGCTGCCTGAGGAGTCCAGTGTCGTCCCGGGGCACGGTGAGGCAACCACGCTGCATAGTGAGCGGCGCGGCAACCCCTTCGTGACGTGAGCGGCGTGCCACAGGCCGCCGGACCGCGTTCCGTGTGCGTGTTCGACCTGGGCGGCGTGCTGCTGGACTGGCAGCCGGCGGCACTCGCCGAGCGGCTGTTTCCGCCTGCGGAGCGCGGGGCGGTGGTGCAGCAGGTGCTCATGCACTCGGATTGGCTGCGACTCGACCGCGGCACGCTCTCCCTGGATGCGGCGATCGACGCGGCAAGCGGTCGCACCGGCCTGCCCCGCAGGGGTATCGCCACCCTGTTTCACGAAATGCCGGCAGCGCTGGTTCCGAAACCGAGTACTGTCGCGATCCTGGAGCGGGTATGTGCACGCGGACATGCCGCGTACTGCCTGTCCAACATGCCCCGCTACGCGCTGGGACACATCATGGGCTATCGCTTCTGGCGGTTGTTCAACGGCGCGGTGATCTCCAGTCGTTGCGGAATGGTGAAGCCCGAAAGCCGCATCTATCGATGGCTCCTGCAGACCCATGCCGTTGACCCGGCACAGGCCTTCTTCATCGACGACCGGCTCGAGAACATTGCTGCAGCAAACGCGGTCGGCATCGCCGGTCACTGCTTCCAGGGCGCTGAGCGGTGTGAAACCGCGCTGGCCGAGGTCAGCCTCCTATAGGCTGCGCAGCTCTTCGGCAGCGGCGATGCGGTCTATGGCGTGCTGCACCTCACGCAACTCGTCCGGTGCCAGGGATGCGACACCGGCGAGGCGATCCTGCATCCTCTCGTCGCCGAAGGTCGTATCGAGCGCCGGCAATTGCGATACCACGCCGTCCAGCACCTGCTGAGCACGTACCGCGACGCAGCGCGTAACTAGCCGCTCGCAGTCCTGCAGGGTGCTCTGCAACGACGCGATGAGCTCGCGGCCACGGCCGCGCGCTCCGATGTCGGCCGCCACCCAGCCGGTAAGCAGGCGCGCCCCCTGGTCGCGAAGAGCCACCAGGAGGTCGAACCGCCGGTCATCGGCAGTCGTGTACTCGAGGTCGCTGAAGGGCGCCAGCCGGTTGCGCCAGCGGATCAGCTCGACTCGCGCCAACTCTATACGCTGGGTCAGCTCCGCCCGATCCAGTGCCGCCTCCGCGGTGGCCAACATCTCCCGCATGGCAGCCTCTGCACCCTCGTCCTGAACCACGGCCTGCGCCCGCAACTGGGACAGCTCTGTGCGGGCGCGGCAGATCTCGGCCAGGCCGCGGGTGAGCGCTGCTTCGCGACGCTGAGTGGCGCCGCGGCCGCCAGGCAGTGCACCATGAGCGCGGCTCAATGCCGTTGCCACCAGGACCGCGACCAACGTCCCGAACAGCGCGCCAAGGGCGGCGGCGGCGGCGGCGGATACGGCCGGCAGCTGGCTCCCCACGAGCCACCCAACCGCCGTGCCCTGGCCGAGGCCGCCCAGCAGCATGAGCCGCAGCCAGCGGCGACTGCCGCGGCCGGCCCCGCAGTCATCACACCGCGCGGCGCTTTCCGGAAGCCAGTAGCCGCAACTGCCACACTGCCGGTACTCCATGGCCGGGCCCGCCAGTATAGGGACCGCCGCGATACCAGTCGACGCCGATTGGCGGTATACTCCAACCAGTTGCTCGCGGCCCTGGTCGCCAGCCATCGCTTTTGACCCGCCAGCAGACCAACCACCTCTCGAGCGGCTCGGCCGCCAGACGGTTGCAGCAGTAGCAGCGTGAGCAGCCCACAAACAGCATGAAATTCTCCGAGCTTTCCCTTCACCCAGATATCCAGGCCGCCATCGACGAGGCGGGCTTCACCACCTGCACGCCGGTGCAGGAGCAGACCTTCGAGCACACCCTTATCGGTAGTGATGTGGCGGTGCAGTCGCAGACCGGCACCGGGAAGACCGCCGCATTTCTTATCAGCATCTTCCAGCTGTTCATCGAACAGCGGGAGCTGGACGATCACACCGCACTGGTGGTGGCTCCCACCCGTGAGTTAGCCGATCAGATCGAGAAAGACGCTAGGCTTCTGGCCAAACACACCGGCCTGCCGATCGGCAGCTTCTACGGGGGCGTTGGCTACCACAAGCAGGAGCGACTCCTTCAGGAGGGCGTGAGGCTGGCCATAGGTACGCCGGGACGGCTGCTGGACTTCGCTGAGTCGGGCAAGCTCCAACTGGGCCAGGTTGGCATCCTCGTCATCGACGAGGCGGATCGCCTGTTCGATATGGGGTTCATTCCCGACCTGCGAAGGTTGATTCGCCGTATGCCAAGTCGCGAGCAGCGCGTCACGATGCTGTTCAGCGCCACTCTTGCACCCCGGGTGAAGGCGCTCGCTGCCGAGTACATGCGCAGCCCGGCGGAAATCACCATCGAGCCAGAGCATGTCACCGTCGAGCTGATAACCCACCAGCTGTATCACGTGGCGCGCGAGAAAAAGCTGGCGTTGCTGCTCGGCCTCCTGCGTCGGGAGCAGCCGAACAACGCCGTCATCTTCACCAACACCAAGCAAGCGGCGTACGAGGTGGCCACGCGGCTCGGCTGGAACGACTTCCACTGCGAGTACATCATCGGCGACCTGCCGCAGAGCCGCCGTCAGCGGCTCATCGACCAGCTCAAGGCCGGCGAGCTTCACTATCTGGTCGCCACCGACGTCGCCGCCCGCGGCCTCCACGTCGCGGATCTCGAGCTGGTGGTCAACTACGACGTCCCCGAGTACGCCGAGAACTACGTGCACCGCGTCGGTCGCACTGCTCGCGTCGGCAAGAGCGGGCTGGCGGTTACCCTGGCGTGCGACGAGTATGTCTTCGGGCTGGAGGCGATCGAGGACTACGTGGGCTTCAAGTTGCCGGCCAGCCAGGCGCCCGCCGATCTGTTTGCCGAAGACACCAGTGCCGGCCGGCGGGTGGGGCACTACAGCAACGCTCGCGAGGGGTCGCGACCGGACGACTTCGGGCGCGGTCGGGGCTCGGGTCCGCGCCGCGATGGTGGCGGCAGAGGCGAGCCGCCGCGGAGCAGAGAGGGCGCATCGTCGCGCAGACCGCAGGAGTCGCGCCCGTCCGGTCCCCCATCGGAGCGACCCCGGGAAGCCGCTACTGCCCGGGAGCGC